>MGQW01000007.1 GCA_001798885.1 Deltaproteobacteria bacterium RBG_16_64_85 | reverse complement strand
CTCTTTTCGGTCACCCAGCTCTTGGCCTCTCCCAGAGCAGCCAGGCTGAAAGAGGCCAGCCCGATTCCCAGAAAAGTGCGGGCGATATGCCAGAGCTTGACCCGCGACACTTCACACCACGCAACCGGGTTTTGCGCATTCATACCCATGTGGAGTTCCCCTCGGGGATTTCATCTTCAAGCCATGGTACTATTTCCGTTTGTACCGTGCCATTCCTGTCCTGGGGATGAAATCATGCCGATGAAAACCTCCTGGCAGATCCTCTTGGGTCTGGCTCTCGTCGCCTTCTCGATGTTCGCCTATCTCCTCCACTACGCGATCTTCCGGGATGGCCGCCACATCCTCATCTACCTGATCGGGGATCTTGCTTTCCTCCCCGTCCAGATCCTTTTCGTGACCCTGATCGTGGACCGCCTGCTGAACAAGCGGGAGAAGATGGCGCTGCTCAAGAAAATGAACATGGTCATCGGGGTCTTCTTCAGCGAACTGGGAAGGTCCCTGCTCGAATCGTTCAAGGGGTTCGACTCGAAGGCCGGCGACCTTGGGAAAGTGCTCCTCCCGGCGGCGGGGTGGACAGAGAAGGAGTTCTCCGAAGCCGCTGCCGGATGCCGCGCCCACGAACCGGGGATCGAGCTGCGAACCGGAGATCTGGAACAACTGCGGAGCTTCCTGCTGGCGAAGAGAGATTTCCTGGTGGCCCTGATGGAGAACCCCAATCTCCTGGAGCACGAGTCCTTCACCGACCTGCTCTGGTCAGTCTTCCACCTCGTGGAGGAGCTGGCTGTCCGGAAGGATGTCGCTCTCCTTCACGATGCGGACATTCGGCACATCGTCGGGGACATCAACCGGGCGTACGCCCTGCTTCTTGTCCAGTGGCTGGCTTATCTCGCCCACCTGAAGTCGGACTATCCTTATCTCTATTCCCTGGCTGTCCGCATGAATCCGTTCGACCCCGACGCCTCCCCGGGGATCCGGTGATGGGCTTGCTATTGGTCGAGCGCGAGATCATCGCGAACGGGTTTTCCCTCGACCTGGCCGCAAAGTCGCACGCTCCAGAGGCGAAAGAGATGTTTCTCGCGTTGGCCAAGGAGGAGGAACGGCACAGGAAGATCCTGCGCGCTGAAATCGACTCGATCGGCCAGAACGGTTTCTGGTTCGACATGCAGGAATTCACGATGGAGCAATCAGCCGAGGATCACGTCGGTGGCCGATTCGTCAGCCCGGCTTACGGACCCCCGCGGCCCGGACCCGCGGATCCACCTGCTCCGCGTATTGGGCAAAGTTCTCTTCGAACATCCCGGCCAGCTTGCGCGCCGTCTCGTCATAGGCCGCGCGATCCTTCCAGGTCGACCGCGGGTCAAGGACCTCGGACGGCACGTCCGGGCAGCTCCCCGGCACGCGCAGCCCGAACACCGGGTCATCCCGCGTCTCGACGCTGTCCAGTTTCCCGGTGAGCGCGGCCCGGAGCATCGTACGGGTGTGGCCGATGCTCATCCGGTGTCCCGTGCCATACGGACCGCCGGTCCAACCCGTATTGACCAGCCAGGCCGTGACCTTGTGCCTGGCGACCTTCTCACCGAGGAGCTTCGCGTAGACGGAGGGGTGAAGCGCCATGAAAGGGGCGCCGAAACAGGCGCTGAACGTCGCCTGCGGCTCCACGACCCCCCGCTCGGTTCCCGCCACCTTGGCCGTGTAGCCCGAGAGGAAGTGGTACATCGCCTGGTCGGTCGTCATCGCCGAGATCGGGGGGAGTACTCCGAAGGCGTCCGCCGTCAGCATCACGATGTGCTTCGGATGGCCGACCGCGCCGCGGGGAGACACCCGGGGGATGGAGGAGAGCGGGTAGGAGGCGCGGGTGTTTTCGGTTAGGGTCGCATCGTAGAGGTCGATCCGCCGCGACTCCGTGTCCATCCCCACGTTTTCGAGGATCGTCCCGAACATCCCGGTCGTCCGGTGGATCTCCGGCTCCAATTCGGGGGAGAGCTTGATCACCTTGGCATAGCAGCCGCCCTCGAAATTGAAGACGCCGCGTTGGCTCCAGCCGTGCTCGTCGTCCCCCACCAGCGTCCGCTCCGGGTCTGCGGAGAGGGTGGTCTTCCCCGTGCCCGAGAGGCCGAAGAGGACCGCCACGTCTTGCTCGTCGCGCCCGTAGCTTGCGGCGCAGTGCATCGGAAGGACGCCTTGCGCCGGAAGCAGGTAGTTCATCACGGTGAAGATCGACTTCTTGATCTCGCCCGCGTAGAGGCTTCCGCCGATCAGCACTTCCTTGCGGCCGAAGTGGATCAGGATGAAGACCTCGCTGCGCGTCCCGTCCATCTCGGGGCGGGAATGAAAGCCGGGGGCGCTGATGACCGTGAACCCGGGCACGTGCGCCAGGAGCGCCTCCCGGTCCGTCACCGGAAGGAACATGTTCCGGGCGAAGAGGCTGTGCCACGCCATCTCGGTGATGATCCGGATCGGGAGCCGGTGTCCTTCGTCCGCCCCGACGTGGCACTCCTGGACGAAGAGCTCCCTCCCCTCGAGGTAGGCGAAGAGCCGCGCCCGGAGCGATTCGAATTTGTCGGCGTCGAAGGGGCGGTTGACCTTCCCCCAAAAGATCGACCCTTCGCTTCCGGGCTCCCGGACGAAGAAACGGTCGTACGGAGACCGGCCCGTATACTCCCCGGTCCGCACGACGAGCGGACCGGCTGCCGCCAGGTGTCCTTCGCGCCGCCTCACGGAATGCTCGACCAGGGCGGAGACCGAAAGGTTCCACCATACGGCTTCGGCCTTCCGGATTCCGTGGAAGGACAGGTCGTCGGCCCGGTTGCCACTCAAGCGGCCGCTCATGGTCAACCTCCTCAATGGGATGTCCAAGCGGGTTTCAAGGTAGAATTCTATCAAGGATCCACCGCGTGCGTGTGCCAATCTTTAGTTTCTTCCGTTCCTTGGGGTTGCTTTCATGCCATTTGAAAACGATGCGCCAATTAGCCGTATAATAGGAACATTTCGTGCCACGGGGGAGTGGTGACCATGTCCGATCCGGTTGAAAGCAAGCCCGTCGTCAAGGTGGACTGCCCGTGCTGCGGGACGCACCTCGTCATCGATGCCGCGCGTGGTGTCGTCCTGGAAAGCAGAGAGCCTGTCAACCTGCGCAAGGAGGCCGACCTGAAGAACGCCCAGCAGGTCCTTCAGGAAGAGTCGTCCCGCATCCACGAGCGATACCGGCAGATCGTCGAGGCGGACAAGGGGCGCGGTGCCACGATGGAAAAGAAGTTCAAGGACTTTCTCGAAAAAGCGAAGGACGAACCGGCCCCCAAGCCGATTCGCGACATCGACCTGGAATAGCGCCGACCTCCCGGATGTGAAAAACTTTCCGGACAGGATGAAAAGGATGCGAAAACTGCCGCTCGCATTTTATGATCGCGACACCATCATGGTCGCCAGGGAATTGCTCGGGAAATACCTGGTTCATGTGTCGGGAGGCGTGGAGCGCATCGGCGGGATCGTGGAAGTCGAGGCGTATCTGGGGCCTCACGACCTCGCAGCGCATTCATCCAAGGGGCTGACAGAGCGAACGAGAGTCATGTTCGGTCCACCGGGCCACGCTTATGTATACATGGTCTATGGAATGTATTACTGCATGAATGTCGTGACCGAGCGCGAAGGCCATGCGTCCGCAGTGTTGTTGCGGGCGATCGAGCCTGTGAAAAACGTTGAAGGCCGCACCCAGGGCCCCGGCCGGCTGTGCAAAGCAATGCATATCGATAGGCGCCTCAACCAACACGATCTTACCAGCGAGGAATTTTATATTGCCGATCTGCCCAAGACCGAATCTCCGGGGATCGTCAAAAGGCCGCGAGTCGGCGTTGACTACGCCGGGCGTTGGGCGAAGAGGCTCTTGAGGTTTTATATAAGAGGCAACCCGTTCGTCTCGAAGCAATAGCGTTGAAAATCCGCGAGGATTGTGAAGGAGGAGATATGAGCAAGAGAATGTTGGCTGCCTTGGGGATGTTGTTCCTTCTGCTCTCCGTGAACGCCGATGCCGTAGAGGTGTCCGGGACCACCCTCGATCCGACCGTCAGCGTCAACGAAAGGACGCTGACGCTGAACGGATACGGCATCCGCAAGAAGTTCTTCATCAAGGTATACGTAGGTGCCTTGTACACCGCGAAGCGGGTTTCCGCGCCGGAGGAACTGCTGCAGAACCCCGACGACAAGCTCCTCCGGATGCATTTCCTGCACAGCAAGGTAGAAAAGGAGAAGATCACCGGGGCGTTCGCCGAAGGGTTCGCCAATAACGCCCCCGACGTGGCGCTCTCCGGCGATGCGAAGACCTTCCTCTCCTTCTTCACCGCCGATTTTATGAAGGGGGACACCGTCGACCTGGTCCTGGGCGCCGACGGGACGGTCGTCGCCAGGCACAACGGCAAGGTGCTGGGGACGCTCCGGTCCGCGAAGCTCAGCCAAGCGATCCTGCTGATCTACGTCGGGCCGAAGCCGGCCGACGAGAGCCTCAAGAACGGGATGCTGGGGAGCCGGTGAAGACGTCATGTCCGGTACGCCTGGAAGTAGGCCGGGATGCGCCGAGGCGGCCCGGACGCGATGGGGGGGAGAAGCACGAGCCCGGATGGGGTAGAATCTTACGATTCGTGTACTTCTGCGGGATCTGCCATGTGCGGACGCTTCACGCTTTTCGAACCGGATCGAGTGCTCGCCAAGATTTTCGATCTTGGAGCGATTCCTCCTCTTACGCCGCGATTCAATATCGCACCAAGCCAGCCTGTGGCGGCGGTGAGAACTTCCTCTTCGGGGAGCGCCCGGGAACTGGCGTTCCTTCGCTGGGGTCTGATCCCCTCATGGGCGAAGGACCAGGCCATGGGAAACCGTCTCATCAACGCCCGCGCCGAAACCGTCCGCGAAAAGCCGGCCTTCCGCAACGCCTTCCGCCGCCGGCGTTGCCTGGTTCCGGCCAACGGGTTCTACGAGTGGCAACGCCAGGAGCGCCGGAAGCAGCCGTACTACATCCGGATGCGCGACGAGCGGATCTTTGCCTTCGCCGGATTATGGGACCGGTGGGAAGGGGAGGACGGGAGCGTCGCCGAGACGTGCGCCATCCTGACGACCGCGGCGAATACCGTGCTGGCCCCGGTCCACGACCGAATGCCGGTGATCCTCGACCCCGGGAAGTACGACCGGTGGCTCGACCCCTCGGCCGGGGATCCGGGTTCCCTGGCGCCCCTCCTCGTCCCGTTCCCGCCGGAGGAGATGGTCGCCTTCCCCATCAGCCCCCGGGTGAACAGCCCCTCCGTCGACGACGAGGGGTGCATCGCCCCGCTTCCGTAGCGCCCGATTCTTTCTCCGCGACCGGCGCTGCCCCCTTTCCATTTTCCCGGCACGTATGTTAACCTACATATATGGTTGCTCCCCTGACCACGATGCAGCGACGGGTCCTCGACTTCCTCCGGGAGTTCGTGGAGCGCCACCGGTTCGCCCCGGCGCCCCTGCCTTCCGCGTCGCGGGGAAAGTCGTCGGCGTCTACCGGAAATTCCAGGAGCCTCCCGTGCCCTTGCTCGACATAGAGCGCGCGTCCTCCCTCTGTCTCTCCCCGCACCCCGGGAAGATGGCCGGGATCTTCGGGGACGGCGCGTGCGGGCTGGCGCTTCGGGCGCTGGCCCGACCGCTTCTTTGCGGCGAGGCGGTGGTGGCCGTGGACGGCGGGAACCGGTTCGACCCGTACGAGATCGCCAGGGCGGCCCGGGCGAGCGGGGGAGACGGGAGAGAGGCCTTGTCCCGGATCCGCATCTCCCGGGCGTTCACCTGCCACCAGATGGAGGCGCTTCTGTCTCGCCGCCTGCCGGAGGCACTGGCCCGGTTCGACGCTCGGCTTGCCCTGGTCCTGGGTCTCCCGGAGACGTTCGCCGACGCCGACGTGCCGTACGCGGAGGCGTGCCGCGTCTTCCGGAACTGTCTCTCCGCGCTGCGGAGACTTGCCCTCGCGGGGACGCGGGTCGTCCTCGTCGGGAAAGGGGACCTGCCGGCGAAGGGAGGGTATTACGCCGTGGGGCCTGTCCCCGCCGACCGGGCGGGGTTCTTCCGCCACCTCGTCCGGACGGCCGATCCCGTCCTCCTCCTGAAGGGGGAGGACGGCCGCTGGGCGTGGGAGCTGTGCCGCACGGGGGCGCGGCTCGCGCGGGGAGAGTCCTAAAAGATGGGCCGCACCGTCCTCCCCTTCACCCAGGAACTCTACCGCGAGGAGGAGTCGTGGAAGGGGTTCCGCCGTGCCCTGCGCCGGGAGGACCAAGGACTCTTCGACGCGCTGTTCGCGGCGGCCCGGTACCACACCGCGGCCTGCACCTGCGCGGGGAGAGCCGTTCCCTTCGAGGCGATCCTGATGAGCATCCTCATCGAGGAGCGCCGGACGGTGCGGGAACTGTCGCGAAGGGTCGAGGAACTCGAACGGCGGCTGGCGGAGAGGGGGGGAGAATGCCCCGGCGGAAGCTGACCGGTCACTTCTTTTTCATTTTTCCGACGGCGCCTTCCACGCCTTTTTTCAGTTCCTCGAGGGCGGTTTCCGCGCCTTTCCGAAGATCCTCCCACGCCTCCCCGCCGGTCCTCTTCAGGTCCTCCAGCTTTTTCCTGGCCGCTTCCTGCCTGGCGTGCAGGTCTTCGATCTGCTCCCGGTACTTGAACCGGGTCTCCGCTCCGAGCTTGTCGACCTTCTTCCGGATCTTTTCGATCTCCTCGCCCCACTCCTGGAGCGTGGCTTCGATCTTCTCCTGGTAAAGTTCCCTGGATCCCGCAACGGGTTCTTCGTAGGTCAACACCCGGATCAGGCCGATCGTTTCCCCCTTTTCCCCCGTGGTGAGGGCATCGCTGACGGAGATTACCTTCCGGATCTCCCGGGAAACGATAAAGTCGTTGATCTCCTTGTCCAATACGTCCAGTTCGAGCCGGGTATGGAGAATCTTGAGCTGGGAGGTAAAGGTTTTCACCTTGATCATGGCGAACAGTTCCTCCTTTCCGGGGTTCGTGGGGTATGACTGCGTTACACCGCTCCTTCCGTTGATGGTACCCCAAATCCGATGAAACGAGATGAATCATCTGATCGACCCCGGGAAGATGGTTGTGGTTTGTCCGGAATCGGGAAAGCCAACCATTGAAAACAAAGGATAGAGCATGGGGAAATATATAGAAATATTTTCCCAGTCCCTTGGTTCAAGATACCTAAATATTGAATAAAGCAATGGAATATTAAGGACAGGCGGTGGCATGCATAGTGCAAAAAATAGTCCTGACATCTCGGCATCCGAACGACGGTGGCGGACACGAACCATGATTTTTTTTACTGGGTGCAGGCCATGAATGCACGGGGGAGCAGGTGACGGCGAACCGGAGATCGGTTGGCGGAGGGCCCCATGGAAAAAATCGTATCCTTCGTGAAACGCGTCGTGGTATTGCTTGGGTTCCTGATGGCGCTTTGGCTTCCGATTGTGGCCTCCGTGCATTACCTGGAGATGAAGAAGGGGAAAGACCTTGCTGAACCCATGTGGATCACCAGTACGGACGGCCATCGCCTGATGCGCTATCACGGCACCAACGGGCTGAAGATCACGCACGACCGGGTTTACATCTGGCGGGACAGCAAGTGGGTTCCGGTGCTGAAGCGGAAGCAGGCCTGACAAGACGTTCTCGCGGATAAAATCCAGGGCGCCTGCGAGTCTGTCCTCGTAATGAGCCCTCATCGGTTCGATCCCCTCCGAATCCGGCATCCTGCACTCGGCATCCTAGTTAAAAATCGAGAATTCCGGTTCAATAAGTGGGGCAATATTTCATCAACGCTTGAATAGGGAAACACCGGGAGGAGAGTTGCCATGGCCGATAAGAAGATCATCGCGGTGGTGGGTGCGACCGGCGCGCAGGGCGGCGGTCTGGCCCGGGCCGTCTTGATCGACAAGAGCGGCGGCTTCGCCGTGCGCGCCCTTACGAGAGACGTCCGTTCCGACAAGGCGAAAGAACTGGCGGAGCTGGGCGCCGAAGTTGTCGCAGCCGACGTCGACGATGTGGAGAGCCTGAAGAGGGCGTTCAAAGGCGCCCACGGGGCATTCTGTGTCACCTTCTTCTGGGCACACTTTTCGCCCGAGAAGGAATTTGCCGAGGCCAGCGCCATGGCCCATGCGGCGAAACACGCCGGCATCCAGCACGTCATCTGGTCAACCCTCGAAGACACGCGCAAGTGGGTTCCTCCCGGCGACAGCCGTATGCCCACCCTCATGGGGAAGTACAAGGTGCCGCACTTCGACTCCAAGGGCGAGGCCGACCGGGTCTTCACCGACCTCGGTTTGCCGACGACGTTCCTGCTGACGTCGTTCTACTGGGACAACATGATCTATTTCGGCATGGGTCCCAAGAAGGGCCCGGACGGCAATCTGGCGATCACGCTGCCCATGGGCGACAAGAAGCTCCCTGGCATCGCGGCCGAGGACATCGGCAAGTGCGCCTACGGCATTTTCAAGAAGGGCCGCGAGTTCATCGGCAAGACCGTCGGAATCGCCGGCGAGCACTTGACCGGCGCGCAGATGGCCGCCGCGCTCACCAAGGCGCTGGGTCAAGAGGTGCGCTACAACAGCGTGCCACCCGAGGTATACCGCAGCTTCGGCTTTCCGGGCGCCGAGGACCTCGGCAACATGTTCCAGTTCAAGCGCGACTTCGAGAAAGTCTTCTGCGGCGCGCGCAACCCCGACGTCGCCCGAGCCCTTAACCCCTCGCTGCAAACCTTCGACGGGTGGCTCGCACGGAACAAGAGCCGCATCCCGCTGGTGGAGTAGCAAGGATCGCCGCTCTCCCCATCGAGACAAAGAACCACAAGGGAGTCGTTCAAGCGTGGGCGCAGGCCTTCTGTATCCGTGTCCGGAACCGGAGCGCGCTTGAACGGATGGCGCGGCTTGGAAACACAGTCAGAAACTTGCAGGTGGCTCGGGCTCCACGCCGATTCCGACAAAACGGATAGCGATCTCCCGGAATTCGTCCTGGACCTCCAGGAATGCGTCCACCACGTCGGGGTCGAAGTGCGTCCCCCGCTTCTCGCGCAGGATGCGCACCGCCTCCTCGTGGGGGAGGGCGGGTTTGTACACTCGAGGGCTGATGATGGCGTCGTAGGCATCGGCCACCGCCATGAAGCGCCCCGGTATGGGAATCTCATCTCCCTTGAGGCCTTGCGGATAGCCCGTTCCGTCCCACCTCTCGTGGTGGAAGACGGCGATCTCATCGGCGATCTCGAGGAACGAATCCTCCCCCAGGAAGTTTTTCGACAGCCGGATCGTCTCCGAGCCGTAGAGAGTGTGCTTTTTCATCTCTTCATACTCTTCCGGGGTCAGCCGGTCCTGCTTGAGAAGGATCTGGTCGCGCACTCCCACTTTGCCGATGTCGTGGAGCGGGGCAAGGCGGAAGAGGAGGTCCACCACGCCATCGTCCAGGTAGCGAAAAAAGCGGGGGTGGTCCCGCAGGTGCATGGCCAGGACCCGCATATAGTGTCGGGTGCGCTGGATGTGTCCGCCGGTCTCGTGGTGGCGGGTCTCGGCCAGCGCGGCCAGGCTCTGGATGATGGCGTCCTGCGTGAGGGCCAGTTTCCGGGTCCGCTCCCGCATCTCCCGGTCGGCCTGCAGGAAGCGCAGCGATGTAAGAAGGGTGAAAACGAGCGCCAGCGTGGCCACCGGCATGAGCGGCGGGAGGAAGACTTGCCGGTGGGTAAGGTACCAGAAGGAGACGAGCCAGATGCCTGCGGTGGCGGGGATGATTGCAGGGAGACCCCAGACGGGGCGGGCCCGGGTCAAGAGGGCCGTCAGCAGAAAACCCGGGACGAGGACAAGAAGGATCTGGAGCCCACGCGCCCACCTGGGCTGCGCAATCGGGTCCCCCGCCAGGAGGTTGTCGAGGACGGTGGCGTGGATCTCGGCCCCCGGCTGGGAGGCTTCCAGCGGTGTGGTCCGAATCTCATGGAGTCCCGTTGCAGTGGTCCCGAGGATGACCATCTGCCCCTTCAGCGCGTCGGGGTCTGCCGTGCCGTCAAGGATTGCCGCGGCGGGAACGTGGGGGAAGGTGTGGCGGCCGCCGCGGAAGTTCACCAGGAGGTTCCCTCTCCGGTCGAGGGGGATGCTCCTCCCTTCCAGTCGCAGCGCTTCGACCCCCTCCGGCCCTGTCTCCAGGACCGTATCGCCGCCGCGGGCACGCAAGAAGACGGCCAAGGCGAGGCTCGGGTAGAGGAGGCCCCTGTGGCGGATCACCAGGGGAACGCGCCGCAGCACCCCGTCGGGGTCCGGAGTGACATTGAAAAAGGCGGAAGATCCTGCCGCCCGCGCCAGGATGGGGAGGTTGCAGACGACTCCAGGGGCGTCGAAGAGTCCCGCGGCGCCTTCCGTCTGGCCGTACGAGCGCACCGCCGCACGCAGCGGGTGCAGGACGCACGACTCACCCCTCCTCGCGTCGAAATCGAACTGGTAGCCGAGAACGAAGGGGCCGCCGGCAAGGGCCTCCGCCAGAGTCCGGTCGGTGTCCATCGCCTCCGGGGGGATCCCCGCCAGGCCGATGCGCACCCCAAAGTCGCGGCGGATTTCCCCAGAGAGGGGTTCCAGCGACGTCCGGTCGGGTTCGGCGAAGACCATGTCGAGGCCCACCGCCGTGGCGCCCCCTTCCCGGATCCTCTCCAGGAGACGGGCCACCCGGTAGCGGGGCCATGGCCATTGTCCCAGTCTCTCGAGGCTGGCCTCGTCGAGGTCCACTAACGTCACGGAGCCGGTCAACGGGTGGCGGGAGGCGGAGCGCAGGAACGAGTCGTAAATCTTCCCCTCCAGGAAGACGGTCAGAGGCGGGGGCCAGAGACATAAGGCTGCCATGAAGAGGGTGAGGAGGAAGCCCGCGAGGAGGATGGGAAGGACGGAGGGACGGGGCGTGCGTCGCACCTTATCGCACCGTCACCTCCACGCGGCGGTTCCGTGGTTCGTGGACCTGGTCGCCGGTGGGGACGAGGGGATTGTCTTTTCCGTGGGAGGTTATTTCGAGGATGGACGGGTCCACCCCTTTCGCAATGAGGAGGGCGGCGATCGCCTTGGCGCGCTTGAGGGAGAGCTGGAAGTTGTAGGGCCGGTCGCCGACGGTATCGGTGTGCCCCACAACGCTGATGTCCACCGGGGCACGTATACGGATCGTTCGCATCACATCCTGCACCATCGCCAGCGATTTTTCGGTCAGCTCGGTGGAGTCATGCTTGAAATAGAGAATGAACAGCACCGGAGGCTTCGGGAGGGCCTCCAGGGCAGGGCCGGCCACGGCGAGCACCTCCTTCTCCGACAGGACGAAGGGCTCGCCCGGCGGGATGCCGGGGGCGACCCTCACGGCCTGCCGGGGCTCCGTGAGGATACGCTCGCCCTCTTTGCCGGAAACAATGATGGCGCCGGTTTTTCCGCTCTCGTCGGGGAGGAGAATGAAGGTGCCCCGGGGCGATGATGTGGCGCATGCAGAGGTCAGCAGAAGGACGAGAAAGCAGGCCGTGAGAGTTCGCGGTATTCCATGCGAACCCGAACTTGCGCCGCTGCTACTCATCCACTTTCATTGCGAACCGGGTTCCCCGGATGCCGATGGAGGCCACCGGAGTCTCGAAACGAGCCGACTCGGGGGCGAGTTTGCCGATGAGGCCGGAGAGGTAGGACAGGGTCCCCCTGGAGAGCTGGAAGAACAGGCCGAGTTTGCCCTCGGCAGGCGAGAAGACGAAGCTCCGGAGGATCAGTCGGCTTCCCGGTCCAATGGAAAGGGTGGAATTGTCTCGGAGAATGACGCCCAATGATCCGTCGGAGCCGGTGTTGAGAAGGTCGCCGGCTTCAAGCTTCGTCCCTGCGGCAGCCGGGAGAACCTGCCCCCCGCGGGTGACGGTGGCCGCGCCCGCGGAGTTCCGCACCATGCCGATGGTCGCCTGGGCGGCGGCGGAGAGGCCGGGCGTCAGGACCGATCCCAACACCAGAAGGACCACGGCGAACCGTTTGTGCATTTCCTCGCTCCTCTTCGGAGACAGGGTGCCGATACTCTATTTACCATCCACCCGCCGGTGGATGTCAAGTTGCCGTGGGCCCTATAAGACCGAGCAATTCTTTTTCCGCCTCCCGCAGCATCTCTTCGTATCGCGTGAAATCCGGCGTTTCGTTCCCGTCCAGAAAACCCATCGCACGCCCTTTTCCGTCGGCCAGCAAATACCGGATCTTCGACCCTGGTCGGAGCGTCACGCCGCGTCCGCACAGCTCACGGGTAACCGCGGCAGCCGCGGTGTTGGCGACGTACTGTTCGGGCGCTTTGGAAAGGCGCCTTGCGATGGCCAGTGCCTCCGGCGGAATGCGTCCCTCGTAAAGCTCGGCAACGGCGCACCTCACGATCTCGCGAAGCTCCGGCAGCAGGGCCCGCAGGTCGGAAAGGGTTTCTGCCGCGGCCATCCGCTCCAGGAGCCCCCGCTGGAGAGCCGCTACCATCGGCGGGGTGTCGGAGCGGCGCATCGCGATCCCGCGCGTCTTGATTTCCCCGGTTGAAAACGCTCCCGCGAACCGGTTGGGGACGGCCACCGATGGATTTCGCTTCGATGGAAGAAACGCGAGCCACCGGTAGATCCCTTCCAGCGCGATCGGCATCCCCGTCTTCTCGGTGATGCGTTCTGCGAGCTCCCGGTAATCCTCCGCCGCCGCGCCTTGCCTTTTGACCCAGATGGCGTCGGTGAGCCCGTGCAGGAAGAGGAAGCCGCAGCTCTCCGCGATCTCCTTGGCGGCAAGGAGCTTCTCCCGCCCCCAGGCGGTCACCGCCTCGTGGGCCTCGATCCGGCCGAAACGGGCGTTCCGGTATCCCAGAAACCCGAAGCAGACCACGAGGAGCCACTTGAGCGCCGTCTGCCGTTTCCGGTACAGGTCCCGCTCCTCCGGAAAAGCCGTTGCCGTCTGCCGCTCCTTGAGAAGACGCCGCTTGGAGAGGATCGGGGCGATCGTTTCCGGGACAAGCCCCCTCCGGCGGACGCACGTGTGGGCGCCGATCTCCGGGACGGGGAACCCGGGGCGGCAGCATCCGCAGTTGATCGTCTCGGGGGAGATGTTGTAGCGGTCCATCAGGGAGGGGTACATCGAGGCGAAGTCGAGCTCGCCCACGTTCTCGTGCAGGCCGGGACGCGGCAGATAGGTAAGCCCCCCCTTGTCGGTTACGACGAGATCGACTCCGGATTTGAACTCCTCGGGCTCCCGCTTCTTGTAGGGCACCAGGATCCCGCGACGCAGGGCGGTTGCCACTTGCATTGCGGAGATGGCCGTCCCCGGCGAGGTCCGGGCAAGGCGCTGCAGGGGAATGCCGGAGAGGCGTGCGAGCTCGATGAGCCCGGGAAGGCCGGTTTCTCCGAAGAGGAAGGAGTTGCGGGCATCCACGTGCCACCGGCCGGAAAGGGTGTGGGGCGCGGCCAGGAAGACCACGCGGCCGTAGGAAAGGTACGACCGCTCCTTGGCGCGGCGGATATTGTCGTTTGCCGCACGTCGCCCCAGGGAAAGGGGAACCCGGAGCCGGCCGGCCAGGGCGAGCAGGCGCGGCAGGAGATAATCGTCTCCGTACTCGGTGACGAGCAGGTCGGGATCGATCTCTTCAAGGAGACGCAGAAGCTCCCGGAGAAACTCCGCCCCGTTTTCCCACTGGAGAATGTGCGTGATCCCGCCGGCGGTGATCTCCAGCGGGCGAATCCTTCCGTGCGCCGGGTGACCTTTGCCCTCCGTTCTCAAAAGCGCCGTCGAAAAGCATGGCCTGGGTGCGTCGATATCCCACGGGGAATCGAGGATCCGGAAGGAAAGAATCGTCCCGTCGTCGCCGGTGCACTCCACGCGTGCGTGCGAGAGCGGGTAGAGCCCGGTGGCATAGGCGAACTGCTGCTCCGGGGCGATGTCGGCGTTGAACAGCGCTTCCGGTCCGAACGCCCTTTCCGCTTTACGGACGGTGGATCCGAGAAGGGCCGGCGCGGCGACCGTAAACGTCCACGCCGGGATCGCATTGCCGGAGAAGAACTCGGTGCCTTCCCCCTGTGTAAGGGAGCACTTCCACCGCGCCGAAGCCGCCCGGAGACTTGCTTCCCCAAGGTTTTTTCCCGCCAGCACGAAGGACGGGGAAAAAGGCGCGGAGAGGGATACCGTTTCCCCTGCCTCCGTGCGGAACCAGACGGTCATCCCGCCCGGGCCGGGAATGACGTCGAACACCCATCCGGTCAGGTGCCATCGGGACATCGTGGCGGTTGCTCCTAAACTTTCCGGAAAACGCCGATGACCTTGCCCGCGATGCGGAAGGAAGGGGAGTCGACGGGAACGACGAGCGGCGGGTATGCCGGGTTGGCCGCCTCGAGCCGGACCTTTCCCCTTTGCCTGCCGAACCGTTTGACCGTGGCTTCTCCGTCGATCACCGCCACGATGATTTCCCCGGCCTCGGCGTCTGGTTGTGCCCGGACGAGGACGTAATCCCCGTCGCAGATGTGGGCCTCCACCATGCTGTCCCCCTTGACGCGCAGGGAGAAGACCTCCCCCTCCCCGAGCAGGGAGGGGTCCAGGAAAAGCTCCTCCTCGATGCCCTCGATCGCCTCCGAAGGGCTGCCGGCGGGGATCCGGCCCAGGACGGGGACCCGTACGGGAGATCGGGGCAGGGGCTCTCCTAAAAGCTCAATCCGGCGGGGCTGGTGCTTCCCGCGCCGGAGGTACCCCTTGCGTTCCAGGACATCCAGGTAATAGAAGCCGTTTTTCTCGGCGATCCCGAAGCGGTCGGCGATCTCTTTCGCCGTGGGCGCGAAACGGTGGTGCGCCATGAACTCCCGGATGAACGTCAGGGCTTGCCGTTGAGACGGGGTGAGAGGGTTGCCCATGCAGGTAGGTTAACATACCTATAGGGGGGAAGAAAGGGAAATAGCCCGAGTTGCTGCATCAATATCACCCTATCGAAGGATCACTTCCCGTAGACGCTCTCGTAGACTTCCCGCGAAATGTCAACGGGCGTCATGGTTTCGTTGTATCGCGGGTTCTGTCCCTTGTAGTTGTAGTAGTTGAAGTCCTGCCCTTCGACCACCGTTTTCCCTTCACGGCTCAGCCCCCAGTGGTCGGATTTGTAGAGGGCGCCGCCTTCCGCCTGGGACACCCATTCCTGCTCCCCACGGATGTAGCCGGTGCGCTTGTAATCGATGTATTCCATGCTTTTCTGCCGTTCCCGGTACGCCGCCATGGAGCTTTCACGGATGTCCTGGGCGCTGCGCGCCGCCTTTTCCGCGGTTTCCTTTGTCAGCCGTCTCAGGTTTTCGAGACCCCGGCGCACATACTCCTTGGCGAACTGTTCGTTGATCTGGAAACTCTCGGCCATCCTCGCCAACGATGGCAAGTAATCCGCAAACTCCTTCTGCGGCGCCCAGACCCCCATGACGTTGATACTCCATTGCCCGGAAGGGAGAGGTTGAAAGGCCGCCACTTCGTAGAACCCTTCGCAACGGACGCCGGTCCTGCTGTCGAAGGTCAGCAAGGCCCTTTCCACGTCGATGCCCCGGTTCAGTGCTGCGGAGGCTTCCCGGGCCTGGGCGGGGTCGGAGGCGCGTTCGAGGACCTGGTGATTGCGCGAGCCCGTCACCCTCATCGCGAGGATCAGGGCGTCGACGGGTCGGGTATACGGGGAGTGAATAACGCCCTGGATCCGGGAGCTGTCGAAATACGGGAGCCTGGAGGGCCCCCAGAACGGGATCGTCGAGGCGATGTACCCGGCGATGCCGTCGTGGGGGGTCGTGCAGAGGACCTGTCCCTTGGCGCCTTCAACCTTCCATCCCGCCGGGACCAGGAGGGAGAAGGAGCGGTCCTTCGAAACGGTTTTTGTCATCCGCAGGTCGAGCGCCTTTTCCCGTGGAGTGGAAGCGCCGGACTGCTTCGCGGCGGCCGAGGGGTCGAGGATCGTGAAGTTCGACAGCACCGAGAGCAGCAGGGGCCTCAGCTTTTCGAACTCCTTGTCAGGAGTTTCGTAGCCGAATACCGTGGCATCGGGGTATTGCGTGTTGAAATAGTACCTGCCTCTCATCGGGATTTTTCGATGGTTCGCGTACCGGATTTCGATCACGGCCCTGCGGTGGTCCGTGGTGCTCCTGGCCCATGCCAGGTCCAGTCCGGAAACGGCTGCGCGAAAACTTTTCAAGGTGCGGGAGACGAGGGTTTTGGAATTCTCGTTCCGGTTCCGCATCTTCAGGATTCTCATGACGGCAAAGGAGCCGCCCCCGGGATCGGACACGGTAATGCCCTTGCCGTTTTCAATGGCCCGCGAGTCGATTTTCCAGCCCGGTGGTTTGTAGAGGGCGAAGGAGTTATCGGGTGCCGTGTACAGTTCCATTTTGTACGGGCTTGTATCCGTTGCGGACATCGCATCAGGAGAGAAGAGCGGGAAGGCACAGCACAACGCGATCAGGATGGAAAGGATCCTTGAGGCCATCTCCCACCTCCACGAAAAGCGCACTGCTTTCGATGGAATGATATATCGGGGGGTGGATTCGATCCAAACGATATCATTCTATCGCGGGTGAGGTGGCGGACGGGGGTCCTCGCTTACAAAAACTTCTTGACCGCCTCGAGGACAGCGGTGTAGTCGGGTTCCATGCCGATTTCCTTGACATGCTGGACGTACCGGACCACGTTGTCCGCATCAACGATGAAGATGGACCGGGACAGGAGCTTGAGCTCCTTGATCAGCACTCCGTAGGCCTGGGCGAAAGAGCGGTCCTGGTAATCGGAGAGGACGTTCACCCGGTCCACTCCGGCGGCGGCGCACCATCGCTTCTGTGCGAACGGCAGATCCAGGCTGATCGTGATCAACGCGACCTTTTCGGGGAGCTTTGCCGCCTCCTGGTTGAAACGGCGCGTTTCCATGTCGCAGACGGGGGTATCCAGGGAAGGGACGGAACTGATGATCTTGATCCTCCCCTGGAAGTCCGAAAGGGTGACCGGCGCCAGGCCGCTATCCACCGCCCGGAAATCGGGGGCCTTGTCCCCCACGCGGATCTCCGGCCCCAGAAGAGTCACCGGTTTACCCTTGAACGTGACGATTCCCGTTTTCTCCTGCATCGTACACCCCGAATCATTGAATTTATCCTTCGCTTTTTCGATGCAGCCGTCAGCCGTTTCGTTGCGGAAATTCGGCCTCTATACCCGTACACCTTGTCGGCTTCTCCGGCGCACCCCCCAATCACTGCGCGGAAAAGCGGCTTTCATCCAGCTCCTGATGGCCTTCATTACGGGACGATTATAAATTGCCTGGAAAAGCTTATAGAGTCGCAGGAAACAATCCTGTTGTTCGTATTTGACCCGGGCTCCTTTAGGGATTCTCGAAAATTCCCCTGCGAATTTTTTTGCCTTCTCCAGTTGCCGCCTGGCGATGCGCCCTTCATTTGTTTCCTTCAGGAAAAATGCGATTTCCCCGGAATCCAGCACGACGTCGATCGCGGAAACAATTTCCCTGGCCCTTTTCCGGCTGGCGAATGGCGGGCGCCGCGGGGTGACGCTGTCGGAGCATATTCTCAGCGCATGATAGAAATCGCCCGGGTTCAATAATCCACCGGCTGCATCCATCATATAGACGAATGCCGTTTGGGCTTCGCGGCGTTTCAGGATGCGGAAAGCCTCGGTTTGAATCGACGGATCGAAGGATTTGATCGCATGCATGGCTTCCAACCGCCAGTCTTTCGGGGGTAGGGGAAGGGTTTTCTTTACCATGATCCGTCTCGTTCGCGGGTGTCCGCAAAAGGGTCCGGCCGGAAGAGGGTGACGCCCCCTCCGGCCGGATCTTCCTTGCTGCCTCCCGGCTGAACAGGTCCGGAAGCCAGTACCCATTGCGATCTATTTGAGGGTATCGACCAGCCCCTTGACGGCCGCTACCGACTTGTCCATCAACGCCTGCTCCTCGGCGTTGAGCTTGAACTCGATGATCTTCTCCACGCCGCCTGCGCCCAGGATGCAAGGCACGCCGACGAAGTAACCCTTCACGCCGAACTCGCCGTTCAGGTAGACGCAGGAGGGGAGGACGCGCTTCTGGTCCTTGAGGACGGACTCGACCATGGCGATGGTGGAGGCAGCCGGGGAGTAGAAGGCGGAACCGGTCTTCAGGAGGGCGACCACCTCGCCGCCGGCCTTACGGGTGCGGTTTACCAGGGCATCCATGACTTCCTTCGCCTTGGCGGCGTTGCCGTACTTCTGCTCCAGAAGCTCCATGACGGGGATCCCGGCCACGCTGGTGTAGCGGACCAGGGGCACCATGTCGTCGCCGTGGCCGCCCAGGGTCATCGCCGTCACGTCGCGGACGGAGACGCCGAGCTCCCAGGAGATGAAGGTCGCGAAGCGGGCCGAGTCGAGCACCCCGGCCTGGCCGATGACGCGGGTGAAGGGAATGCCGGTGATCCTCTGGCAGAGGGTGACCATGGCGTCCAGCGGGTTGGAGAGGACGACGACGAAGGATTTGGGGGCGAACTTCTTGATCCCCTCGGCGACCTGGCTCATGATCTTCGAATTGACCTCGATCAGGTCGTCGCGGCTCATGCCGGGCTTTCGGGGGAGGCCCGCCGTGACGATGATGATGTCGGCGCCGGAGATATCCGCGTAGTTGTTGGTCCCCTTGAGGGAGATATCGAAACCGTCGATCTTGGAAGCCTCGGCGATGTCGAGGCACTTTCCCTGGGGCATCCCCTCGACGATGTCGAACAGCACGACGTCGCCGAGTTCGCGCTGGGCACAAAGCTGGGCGAGCACGCCACCGATCTGACCGCCACCGATAACCGCAATCTTTTTCCTTGCCATGGCTGCCTCCTTGAGGATGGGGAGTATCGATCCAACTGAAAACATTGCTACGAACTATAGCATATTCTCAACTGTATACTGTATATAGAAAAAACCGGGCGGGGGAAAAAGGTTAATCCAGCCCCGCCAATCTTTCGATCACCGGCGGTATCAGATAGGTAGCCAACTGGGTGTGGGAGCCGCCGCCCAGGACCACCTCCAGCTTCCCGCCGCAGACCTTCCCCGCCAGTTCCCGCATGAGATTTGCGATGTTCCAGTAGCAAGGCCCGGTCAAGCCGATGTCGCCGTAGTCGCCCTGGTGGGTGTCGAACCCGAAATACCAGAAAATCAGGTCGGGCTGGAATTGGCGGACCCGGGGGGGGAAGTGCTGCGCCACCAGATCGAAATAAAAATCATTCATGGGCCGCTCGACCCGTCGCCCCCCCCGAGGATCGGTATAGGCTACATCCACTTTCGTGCCGTCGGGGGATTCGTAATTCATGCCGCAAAAACAGACATGGAGAATATCGGGATCGTTCCGGAAAAAATCGCGGGTACCGTCCCCGTGGTGGGCATCGGTGTCCAGGATAGCGAAACGCTTGAAGCCGTATTTCTCCCTCAGGTTAACGATGCAAAGAGCCACATCGTTGAAGCAGCAGTAGCCCCCGAAATAATCCCTCCCCGAATGGTGCCCGCCGGCACCGATGAAGGCAAAGGCATTGGCGATTTCCCCTTCTGCGATTTTTTCTCCCGCCATCGCCACTCCCCCCGCCGAGTGCCACGCGGTGGAACAAAGGGGATCTCCTTTTACTTCTTCTATCAGACCTGGAGTATGGACTTTCAGTAGTAATTCCAGCTGGATAGGCACAGATTCGTAAAGTTTGACATTCTCGCTCTTCAATATCCTGTCCAGGGCTATTGGGAAGTCGGCCAATCGCGCCCCGACGGTCAAATAGCTGCGCCGGGAAAAGGAGGGATGATAAAAGATGCCGGTCGGGTATCTGGTCATTGTCATGCCCAGTATACAGCTTCCCCCGGTCTCCGCACCACTGGAGACGGTGGCTGACGTGTGGTGGGGAGACCGGCAAAAATTCCCTGACCGGGTTTCGGTCTTGAGATCTGAACATGCCTTTAAGAGGCTGGGGCACTTGGAGACGAGATAATGGGCTCAGGGGTCGATCTGCTCCCGTTCGGAAACCCCGGAACGAAAAAAATAATCCTATAAATTCCCCTGAATTCATCGAGGGGACGGAGGTGGGCGATGTCGAAGGTCATTCGTTGCAGGGACGCAGGTGTCGATTGCGATTTCGTGGCTCGGGGCGAGACGGAAGAAGAGCTTTTCCGCAAGGCGTTGGAGCACGGAAAGGCAGAACATGGGATGACGGAAATCCCCAAGGATGTAATGGAAAAAATGCGGAAACTGATCCGCGAAGAAAAGGCGGCATAGGGGAAATGCAGGGGCCCGGGCTTCGGCCCGGGCCCCTGCCTGCCGACGTTCCCGGAAAGCGTCCGGTTACGGATCCGGCGGGGCGGTCGTATACCCGACTGCCTTCAATAGCTCCTGGCGGATGTACGGCTTGCCAAGAGGTCGAATCGTTTCTCGTCCGACCGGAAAAGCTCCGGCGCTTTTTCGCCGCTTTCCGCAGCATGCACGGTGGACCCTTCGGCCTATAGGATCGTCTTTCCCAGATCCAGGACCATGTCCTCGTCGTCGACCAGAAGGATCGTTCCGGCGTCCATCCCCACTCCCGTGTCTGTCGCCCGCAGAACGGCGGAATTTAAAGGAGCGGCCTCTGCCGGCCGGCAGGGATCGCCGTGGGAAACCTGACGGTATTCCGCTTCGATGGTGATCAGGCCCCCTTCCGGCGTCTTGAAGAGATACCGCGTCTGATCCGCAAGGTTTTCCTGCACATAAGCAAGCGGTTCGAGCTTGATTTCCGTCAAGGACACCGGGGGTTCCTTCCGGGAAAATGGGTTTCATTTGGAGAAGGGAGCAGCCATGGAGCGGGTTTTCAGGACCCCCATCAAAGAGATGATCGACCGGTTCCCGCAGGTCGGAGCGATCCTCGAGGACTACGGGATCGGCTGCGTCCCCTGCAGCGTGGGGACCTGCCTGCTCAGCGACATCGTCGAGATCCATAACCTGTCCACCGAGTACGAGGAGGCATTGATGATGCGGATCGCCTCCGTTGTCGCTCCCGGGCGGACGGTCAGGCTGCCGGAAGCGAGGAAATCCCGTTCGGGGCAGCCCCGCAAGGTCACCTGGTCGCCCCCCATGAAGCGGCTGGTCGACGAGCACAAGCTGATCAAGCGATTCATCGCCCTGGTCCCCGCAATCGCCGGGAGGCTCGGCGTGGAACCTACGGCCGGCCGGAAGCTGATCCTCGACGGGGTGGACTTCATACGGAGCTACGCGGACCGAACCCATCACGCCAAGGAAGAGGACATCCTTTTCGCATATTTCGACCCTGGCCTCGACATCCTCAAGGCGATGCTCGAAGACCATCGACGGGGCAGGGCCCACGTGAAGGAAATCCTCGACGACTTGGAGCGGAGAGACTTCGGGGGAATCGTCGAAAACCTGTACGGCTATGCGGGGGTCCTCACGGAGCACATCAAAAAGGAAGACGAGATCCTCTACCCCTGGATCGACAGGAACCTTTCGACCCGCCAGGTGGGGGAGATGTTCGCGAGGTTCCGCGAGGTGGACGAACGGTTCCATGAGGCACAGGAGAAGTACGAGTCGTTTGTCGGAACACTGGAAAAAACGTTTCTTGCTCAAAGCGCGGAGGGGAGTCGATGAGCGGATTTTCAGGATGCCCGGGTTCACGGACGGTTGAGTTCAAGAAGGAGGATTCCCGGGAAGGGGGTGCGGCGAAGGTCCCATCCCAGCTTCGTCAGTGGCCGATCCAGCTTCACCTCGTGTCTCCCGAGGCGCCCTATTACCAGGGGGCGGATGTGGTCCTGGCGGCCGATTGCGTCCCGTTTGCCATGGGGAACTTCCACAACGATTTCCTGAAGGGGAAGGCCCTGGCGATTGCCTGCCCGAAGCTGGACGGGGGACAGGAGACGTACGTGGAAAAGATCAGGGACTGGTACGAGGAGGCGAAGATCAACACCTTGACGGTGATGATCATGCAGGTTCCGTGCTGTCACGGACTGCTGGCGACGGCGGTCCAGGCGCTGCAAGGGAGCAAGAGGAAGGTCCCCATCCGGCACGTGAACGTCGGCATTCAGGGCGAGGTCCTGCAGGAGGAGTGGGTCGAGACGTAAGCCAGGGGGAATACATCTAAACGCTCCGGATACGGTAACCCGTCCGAGTTCCTTGCGCGTAGATGAGGAGGGGAACATGCGGTACAAGTTGCTGGGAAGGAGCGGCCTGAGGGTGTCCGATCTTTGCCTGGGCGCCATGACCTTCGGGGACGAGTGGGGGTGGGGCGCTTCGAAGGAGGAGAGCCGCAGGATGTTCGAGGTGTTCGCCGAGGCCGGCGGAAACTTCATCGACACCGCCAATTACTACACGAACGGCACGAGCGAAAGGTTCGTGGGCGAGTTCGTTGCCTCGGAGCGGGAGCGATTCGTGATCGCCACGAAGTACACGCTGAACATGCGGCCGGACGATCCAAACGGCGGAGGGAACCATCGCAAGAACCTGGTGCAGTCCCTGGAAGCCAGTCTTGCGCGGCTTCGCACCGATTACATCGACCTCTACTGGGTCCACGCGTGGGATCCCATGACCCCCACCGACGAACTGATGCGCGCCCTCGATGACGCGGTCCGCGCAGGCAAAGTCCTCTACGTCGGGATCTCGGACACTCCGGCGTGGGTTGTTGCACGTGCGAACACCTTCGCCGATTGGAAGGGGTGGACCCCGTTCGTCGGGTTGCAGATCCCCTACAGTCTCATCGAGCGCACTCCCGAGCGGGATCTACTGCCGATGGCGGAGGCGCTGGATCTCGCCGTGACCCCATGGGGGACGCTCGGAGGCGGCGTCCTCACGGGGAAATACAAGGCGGGGGAGGACCGCCCCAAGGAGACCCGCTTCTCCGCGGCGGCGCAGTGGGGCGACGCGTTCCTGACCGACCGGAACCTGCGGATCGCCGAAGAGGCGGAGTCGGTGGCGAGGGAAACGGGCCGCAGCGCCTCCCAGGTTGCGATCGCCTGGGTGAGGCAGCACCGGCGCGGGGTAATGGTACCGATTATCGGCGCCACGAAAGTCTCCCAGCTTCGGGACAATATAGGGGCTTTGGAGATCGGATTGACACCGGAGCAGATGATGCGCCTGGACGATGTAAGCCGGATCGATCTTGGCTTTCCTCTTGATTTCCTGGGGGGGGTCCAACAGATCGTCTACGGGAAGACGTTTCCTCTCATCGATAACCACCGACGGCGCAGCTGACCGCAAAAATCCCAAGATGCAGAGAAAATCATCAACTACGGAAGAAAACGCAAAAAGGGAAGTTTTCCCTGGAATGCGCCACCTCAACTTCCCCTCATAAAATAAGATTTGCATTTTCAGAATCTGGTTATATGATTCTATTCACAGGACCGGAGGGTCCTGTTTTGAAATTGTTCCGAAAATTTGATTTGGATTTGCGTATCTGATTATATCTATAACAACTCCGAGAGTACACCGATGTGTGCAGGGGCGGGGTATTGCCGGGAAAAATATTTCTCATCGAGTTAAGTCCTTCCGTTCCCAATCTGGGAAAATTTATCGTCATGCCCAGGTACGGGATGCTTGCGATCGCGTCCATCCTGGCCGATCGGACGGACTACGACGTGTCCCTTCTTTTCGAGCCGTACGTGGGAAAGATCGACATCGAAAAAATCGCCCGCGAAGAGCCGCGGTACATCCTGGTAAACGGTCTCACCACAACGGCGGACAACAACGAGAGGTTCCTTTCGCGCCTCCGGGAACGGCTGGGCGGCGCGGTTCCCGTCATCGCCGGGGGGGAGCATGTCACGACGTTCCCGGAAGACGCCAAGCGCTACGCCGACTACCTCCTGGCCTACGAGGGGGACGACACGACGATCCCGCTCCTTATGTCGCTCGAGGAGGCGGATCCGGTTTCAAGAGACTCGATGCTGTCGCAGATCCCCGGCTTGCACTACCGCGACCTTTCGGGAGCGTGGCGGTTCAACCGGGAACCGTCCAGGGTGGAGCGGATCGACTACCGGTACGACTTTTCGATTGTCCCAGGCGCGGAGTCCGCGGGGCGACGGTTCCGCCAGGCCCACATCCCCCTTCAGACCTCGCGTGGCTGCAAGTTCTGCTGCTCCTTCTGCTCCTGGATCGGCCTGTACGGGAAGTCGGGCTACTTCGTACGCCCGATCGACGACGTCCTTCACGATATCGTGCATGCGATCGAATATACGGGGGTCAGGAACTTCGTCGTCTGCGACAACCTCTTCGGCGGAGATGCCTCCTACACGGAGGAACTGATGCACCGGATCCTCGGGACTTTCGAGGGTCGCAGCGACAAGCCCATTCTGACGGCCCTCTGCAGGGCCGATCAGTTCGTAGATGGCGCCGGGTCGCTCCCGGAGAAGACGATCCGGATGATGGCCAGGGGAGGGATCGCCAACGTCAGCCTGGGGCTGGAGTCGATCAACAGCCAGAGCCTCATCCAGATGAGGAAGAAGGCCGATCTGCAAACCTTTTACGCGGCCTCCGAGTGCCTGCGCCGGAACGGGATCGGAATGCTCGCAACCTTCGTGGCCGGTTTCGACGGGGACCGCTACGAGGACGTCGTGAACATCTCCGAGTTCGGGGAACGGATCGGTCTCTTCACCATCCAGGTGTACGGGAGAGGGATCATGCCGGGGACGGTGGACGAGATCCTGATGTCGCACCGCAACATCCCGGGGCGCCTCGACAAGTACGTCAACGGCCACACGGTGAACATCTTCCCCGCCCTGATGCTGCCGAGCGATCTTCAGCGCGCTATTTTCGAGGCGGCCTTCCGGTTTCACAGGCGTGAGGGGCGGAAGGTCGCGCTGAGCACATTCCGTGCGATCTGGAGAGGGATCAGGCCGCACTACGAAGCCCTTCAGAGGCTGGAGAGGGAAATCCTGATCCCCGAGGGAATCTACACGCCGGCGGACGGGGGGTTCCTGTTGAACGAGAAAGCGCTGCACGCGTTGACGGAGGATGAAGAACGGTACCAATCGTTTGCGGGGATATGCGGTACGATTTTCCGCGAAGCGGAGCGCGTGGACCCGGCAAAGGACGTCCGTTCTCTCCCGGCTTCGGCGATCGCCTGAAGATGTTCAGGATCGGCACTGTCGAGGGGGGGGTCCTCCAGTTCGTCATGGCGAGGCGGTTTCTCGGGAAGGACCTCTATCGCGTTGCCTGTTATCTCGTGGACGGACTTCTCGTCGATACGGGGATTCCGCTCCTTTGCGGAAAGATCGCCGGAGCTCTTGCGGGAAAACCCCTCTCGGCGATCGTCAATACTCATGCCCACGAAGACCATATGGGGGCCAACGCTGTCCTGGGGGAAAGACGCAGCGTCCCTATCCTGGCGCACGAAAAAGCCCTGCCGGTGCTCTCGAATCCCGGGAAGCTTTCCCTGCTTCCTTACCAGAAACTTTTTTTCGGCGAGCCGTCGCCGTCGGTCGGAAAACCGATCGGCAATGCGGTCCGGACGGAACGGCACAAGTTCAAGGTCATCCACTCCCCGGGCCACTCGCCGGATCACGTCGCGCTCTATGAGGAGAGCAGCGGATGGCTCTTCTCCGGAGATGCCTTTATCGGCGGGCGGGACCGGGTGTTCAGGGAAGGTTACGATATCCTGGAGATGGCGAGGACGCTTCGAAAACTGTCGGCGCTCGGAGCGGAAGTCATGTTTACGGGAATGGGAAACGTCATCCGCTCGCCGTCGAGGAAGATCGAGCGGAAACTATCCTACTATGAGGAGATTTCGCACAAGATCGGGAAGTTTCGCCGGGAGGGGATGGAACCGTCCGAGATCGCCAGGCGCCTTTTTCCCGGAGATCTGACGGTGCGCCTTGTCACTTCGGGGAACTTCTCGGCCGTGCACCTTGTACGGTCGGTCCTGCAGGCTTCGGGCGACCTGTCAAGCCTTCGACACGATCGGGCAGGCTAGCCGGTATCAAGCGAATCCTTCGCCGGATGCCGGGTCGGCGGTGCTGATCCTCCGAACGAGCGCCTTCCTGACCCTCGCGATCTCCTCCTTCAGCTCCTCCACGAGGACCAGCCGTTCCGCCATCGTTTCCATTCCCCGCATGCCCTGGAGCCGGTCGCAGATGTCCATGGCCGCGAGGGCGCCGATCGAGCCCGACATTCCCTTCAGGGCGTGAGCCGCGTCGCATAAGCGCTTTATATTCTTCATCTCGGAGGCCAGCTCCATTTCCCGGATCCGCTTCTCGCTGTCCCGGATAAATATCCACACGAGGTTCTTCACGAAATCCCTCGTGGGGCCCATCGCTTCGATCTCCTCGATGGTCGCCTCGTCGAGTCCCGGCCGGATCTCCTTCCTGACACGTTCGGGCAGGGGTGGTTCTTCGACGGTTATTGCTTGCGGGAAGTCGCCCTGCGACGTGAGGTTTTGAAGAATGAAAAGAACCTTCTTTGTTTCGAAAGGCTTGGTCATGTACGCCTTTATCCCGGCCTCATCGCACGCCTTCCTCGACTCCGGGGTGGCGTCGGCCGTGAGCGCCACGAGGGGAACAGGGTTCTTGTCCTTCATCTCCGCCATGTACCTCCTTGCCGTCTCCAGCCCGCCCATGACCGGCATGTTCAGATCGAGCAGGGCGACGTCGAGCGGGTCGTTCCGGAGCGCGTCCAGCGCCCTCTGCCCGTCCCCGACGACCTTGACCTCATGCCCCGCCCGCTCCAGAAGCTTCGCGATGACCATCTGGTTAATCGGGTTGTCCTCGGCGACGAGGATCTTCAGGGGGCGGGATATCGTTGCGCCGGACCCTGCGGCCACGGGGATGGGCGCGTGCCAGTCCTCGTCGTACGGGAGAACGTAATGCATGGCACCTATGAGATCCCGCAGCGCCTCGGGCGACTCCACCACGGCCCTGTACCCGTGCTTCGAGGCCTCCTCGCCGGATGTGCCGGTGGGACCGTCGCCGATCAGCACCAGACGCATGTTCTGCAAGGCGCCCATACTCCGTAAAGACTCCGAGAACCGGAACGGATCTTCGTTCAGCCCTTTTTTGGTCACGATCATGACGTGGCAGGTCGACCGGTCCCGAGTGACGCGGCTGGCGTAATCGTACGCCTGCCCCGTGTTGTGCACCCGTCGGATGTGCTTCACACCCCAGGAAATGAGGAATCCATTGAACGTTTCGGCGACGGCGTCGTCCGCCGCGACCAGCAGCACCCGAGTCCTGGAGATGGGCATGCTCATCGATGCCACTGCCACGCTATCCGGCTGCTTCTCCAACTTGACCGTGAACCAGAATGTGCTTCCCTTCCCCGGTTCGCTTTCGACGCCGATCTTCCCGCCCATGAGATCGACAAGCTCCTTGGAGATGGTCGTTCCCAGGCCCGTTCCGCCGAATTTCCTCGTGATCGAGTCGTCCGCCTGCGTGAACCGCTCGAAAATCGTTGCCTTGGCTTCTTTCGTCATGCCGATCCCCGTGTCGGCGACTTCGAAGCGAACCGTCACGGTTTCCTCGTCCTCGGCTTCTTTGAGGACCCGTAGGGCGACCTCGCCCTTTTCCGTGAACTTTGCGGCGTTGGAGAGCAGGTTGGTCACGACCTGCCGGATCCGGATCAAGTCTCCCTTTACGAAGAACGGCAGGGCAGGGGATACCATTACCCGAAACAGGAGGCCTTTCGCCTTGACCTGGCGGGCGACGATCGAGGCGGTGGTCTTGACGAAGGCGTGAAGGTCCATGTCCTCCGGATGGATCGACACCTTTCCTTCCTCGATCTTGGAGATATCCAGGACGTCGTTGACGAGCGACAAGAGCGCGGCCGCGGATGCCTTTATGGTGGATATGTATTCCTGCTGCTCCGGGTCCATGTGCGTCCCCGTGAGGAGCTCTACCGTGCCGAGGATCCCGTTCAGCGGGGTGCGCATCTCGTGTGACATGTTGGCCACGAACCTCGACTTCGCCCGGTTGGCCACCTCCGCCTTCTCCATGGCTTTCGTGACCTTGCTGGTCATGAACCCCACAAAGACGGCGGGGATCATAACGACCCCGACGAGGAGTCCGTATCCCATTTCCTTGTTCGCAACCCAGTAAGGCGTGTAAGCGACGACCGATCCGAAGAACACGATACAGAGCGCCATACCATAGAAAAGGTAGTTCTTCCCGTACCGGAACGAGTAGCCGAACATGTTCCAGAACAGAACGAGGACCAGCGGAGCCCCGGCTTTCCCGGAGAGGAACATGCAGTAGCATATGATGAGGGTGTCGAGCGTGAGACCCGAAACGCGCCTGAGCGTACTCTTTCCCGGCTGGATGAAGGTGGAAACCAGCATCACGGTGGAGTAAAAATTGTAGGTTCCCGCGGCCCAAAGCACGGCGGCCGGGACGGACTTGTGCCGGAAGAGATAGATATTGAAGGCCAGGCAAAGAATGAAGCGGATGTATCCCTGGTCCCTCTCCGGGCTGTTCGTCTTGCGCGTGTAGTTCCTGGCGCGCTTCAGAGAGATTTTTACCTTCCTGGAGAGGTTCTTTGTTCTGCCCATGGTCTTTCCGGCGGCACCTTTCTTCCGGCTGTCCGGCGAACCCGGCGACCGGCTGAACGGAACGGAGTCTTTGAATCTTTTTCGGCAATAACGGGAAGGAACTTAAATGGTTTTAAAATCGAGCCGGACGAAGGAAACGGGCCGGGAGTACCTGCTAGGATAGAATTCCAGGGGCTTGCATCGCCAAAGGAATTGATGAGGTATATATTTAGATTGTATTATTTATCGTATTGAATAATATTTAGTTTATGTTGCCGGATCACGAGCCTGATTTTGCCCCCCAGAGTTCCTTCAAGCGCTGGTCGCGGCCGCAGTTGTATCGGTAAAACTTGTACCGGATCGGGTTCTTCTCGTAATACTTCTGATGGTAATCCTCCGCGGGGTAGAACTCCGACGCCGGAGTGATCTCCGTGACGACACTTCCCTTGAACGGCTTTGTCTTTTCCAATTCCCGCCTCGATTCCTCGGCGAGCCGCTTCTGCTCTTCGTTGTGATAGAAGATGGCCGGACGGTATTGGTTCCCCACGTCGCAGAACTGCCGGTCCGGCGTGGTGGGGTCGATGTTGTGCCAGAAGACGTCCAGCAGCCTTCCGTAACCGATCTTCGCCGGGTCGTAAAGGATCTGGACGGATTCCGCATGCCCGGTACCGCCGGCCGAAACCTCCTGATACGTAGGGCTTTTCTTCGAGCCCCCCGTGTATCCGGACGTGACGGATACCACGCCTTCCAGCCGGTCGAAGGGGTGCTCCATGCACCAGAAGCAGCCCCCCGCGAACGTCGCATTTTCCATCCGACGCCCCTCTCCGGCCGCATCGTTTTTCCCCGCTGCTTCAACGACAGCCGCAAGCAGCAGCAGGTTGACGACGGCCATACCGAGCATAAATCGAAGATTCATATCTTTTTGAGTACTGTTCTCGGGGGTTGGTTTCGGGTAGGGTTAAATCCGCAGGACCCGTTCCGGCATCTGAAATCGGGAGGAGCGCCATGTTGAAATACGATGCCGGCTATGTTCCAGGATCCGCGATGGCGATCTTCGCCCACCCCGACGACGCCGAATTCACCGTTGCCGGGACGATCGCCGGATGGGCGAAGGCCGGGTGCGAAGTGACGCTCGTGGTGATCACGAGCGGAAACGCCGGCACCCACGACCGCAGCTTTACGCGCGAGACGCTGGCCCGGACGCGAGAGAGGGAGGAGCGGGCTGCCGCAAGGGTGCTCGGGGTGAAGAACGTCGTCTTCCTGCGACACGACGACTGCGCCCTGCAGCCCACGCTGGAATTGCGCCGCGAGCTGGTGCGCGAGATCCGCCGGTTCCGGCCCGAAGTCGTGATCTGCGGCGACCCCCAGGCGTGGTTCTACAACGACAACTACATCAACCATCCGGACCACCGCGCGGCGGGTGTGGCCGCGCTCGAGGCCGTGTTCCCCGCCGCCGAGATGGAGCTGTTGTGGCCCGAGGAGGGGACCCCGCACAAGGTCCAGGCGGTTTACGTCAGCTCGACCCACTCGCCGAACACCTGGGTCGACATCACCGGCACGATCGACACGAAGATCGAGGCGCTCAAGGCGCACGCCAGCCAGCTCGGGGGATGGGACCCGTCGGGGAGAATCCTCGAATGGGGCAAAAGCGAAGCGGAGAAGGCCCGTGAAAAAGGGGCGCCCGCCCAAAGCGACAACCCCGGTCACACGGACCCGCCGAAGTACGCCGAGGGCTTCCGCGTGATCAAACTTCGCGAGAGGGAGAGGCCCCCCGAATCGTAATTCCTGTATGATGATTTGGACAGGATTTCCTCCCGGAAGGCGGCCGATGAAAGAGAAATACGGGTGAGGAACTACTTCGACTTCGCGGGGCACGGCACCGGCTACCGCCAGGAGATCCTCGCCGGCATAACGACCTTCCTGACGATGGCCTACATCATCATCGTCAACCCCGCGATCCTTTCCACCGCAGGGATCCCCAAGGGGCCCTCCATGGTGGCCACGATCCTCGCCGCTGCGTTCGGCACCGTGGTGATGGGATTGTACGCCAGGCGCCCCTTCGCCATCGCTCCCTACATGGGGGAGAACGCCTTTGTCGCGTTTACCGTCGTCGGGATCCTCGGGTATTCCTGGCAGGTCGCACTGGGCGCGGTCTTCATCGCCGGTGTTCTGTTCACCCTGCTGACGGTGTTCAGGGTCCGCAGCTGGCTGGCCGAATCCCTCCCGCAGTCGCTGAAATACAGCTTCGCCGTGGGGATCGGGCTCTTCCTGACCTTCATCGGGCTCAACGAGACGGGACTCGTTCGGCTGGGGGTCCCCGGCGCCCCGGTCTCCCTGGGCGACATCTCCCAGCCCACCGCCCTCCTGGCCCTCTTCGGGTTCATCGCAATCGTCCTGCTGATGATCCGGAGGGTTCCCGGCGCCATCATCATCGGCCTCCTCGCCACCACCTTCCTGTCCTTCCTGCTCAAGGTGACGCCGGCCCCCGGCCGGTGGGTGAGCCTTCCCCCCGATCCTCGCCCGATCCTGCTGAAGCTGGATCTCGCGGGGACCTTGAGCGTGAGCTTTTTCCCGGTTATCCTGACGATGTTCGTAATGGCGTTCGTGGATACCGTGGGGACTCTCATCGGCCTTTCCGCCCGCGCCGGGCTGCTGGATGATCAAGGGAACCTGCCGGAAATCGAAAAGCCGATGCTGGCCGACGCTCTGTCCACCACGGTGGCGCCCTTGCTGGGGACGACGACCACCGGCGCCTACATCGAATCCGCCGCCGGGATCGAGGAAGGGGGGAGGACAGGGTTCACCTCCCTTGTCGTGGCGTTCTTGTTTTTGCTTTCGCTTTTCTTGGCCCCCCTCTTGACCTCCGTCCCACCCCATGCGTACGGGGCGGTGCTGATCATCATCGGGGTTTTCATGATCCGCCCCGTCACCCGGATCGATTTCGAGGATTACACGGAACTGATCCCGGCTTTCCTCACCATCGTGCTGATGAGCTTCACCTACAATATCGGCGTAGGTATGACGGCGGGGATCATCGCCTATCCCCTGTTGAAAACCCTGAGCGGCAGGCACATGGAAGTTCCACGTGGGATGTGGGTACTTGCGGCCCTTTCGATTTCCTTCTATATTTTTTATCCCTACCCCAAATAGGCCGAAGGTTGGGAAGAAAGGAGGTGAGCGGTTCGATTCTTCATCGATCGTAAGGAACAAAGGGAGCAGGAAACCAACGGACAGTGAACCCCAACGAGTGGAGGAGACATGAAGAAAGCTGCGGTTTTGACGCTGGCGATGCTGGTCGGCCTTTTCCTTGCTGCGAATGCCATTGCGGCGGAGAAAGCCACGAAGGAGGAGTGCGTGGCCAAGGCCAAGGAGGCGGCCCAGATGATCAACGCGAAGGGCCTGGACGAGGCGATCAAGGAGATCAACAACAAGCAGGGAAAATTCGTCTGGAAAGACACGTACGTGTTCCTGACCGATCTGGAAGGGAAGATGCTTGCCCATCCCATGAGCCCCGCCCTGGTCGGGACGAACGTGCTCGCCATGAAGGACAAGGGGGACCCGGGAAAGCTCCTCTTCAAGGAATTTGGGGAGCTCGCCAAGGGAAAGGGGGAAGGCTGGGTCGACTACATGTGGATCAACCCCGGAGATCCGAAGCCCAGGAAGAAGATCACCTACGTTTACCGGGTGCCGGGAAAGGACATGTACGTCGGAGCGGGGATCTACGAGTAACCGATCACCGAACGTCCGCGGGGCCGGCGCCGGCCAGGCCGGCCCCGCGGAACTTTTCTCCTACCCCCTCCCGCGCGTTGGCGATAGGATAGGGTCAGTCATAGCCTTCGGAAAGCGGGAGGGAGCATGGCAAGGACCCTGACCCCGGACGACCTCTATAAACGCTGTGACCCGAAGTTTTTTTCCTTCCGGACGACCGAGGATCTTCCCCCGCTGGACGGGATTATCGGCCAGCAGAGGGCCCTGGACTCGATCGATTTCGGCCTGAAACTGCAGAGCTCCGGGTTCAACATCTATGTTCTCGGCGACAGCGGGACCGGCAAGACCTCGGCCATTCGCTCCTTCATCTCGATGAAGGCCGAGACGGAAATCGTCCCCCCGGACTGGTGCTACGTCTACAACTTCAGGGATTCGGCCGATCCCATCGCGATCTGGCTTGAGCCCGGGCGGGGGATCGAGTTCCAGAAGGACATGCAGGAGCTCATCGACCACCTGAAGGTCGAGATCCCGAAGATCTTCGAATCGAAGGAGTACAAGAAGCAGAGAAACGTCGTTACCGAAGAAATCCAGAAGAAGCAAAAGGAGCTTTTCGAGGTGCTCGAGCGGGAGGCGGAGTCGAAGGGGTTCAAGATCAAGGCCGCGATGGGAGGGTTCTCCCTCCTGGCCATCGGGAAGTCCGGGGAGCCCTTGACGGAGGAGGAGTTCAACTCGTTCGATCCGAAGGAAAAGGAGGCGCTCAGGGAGAACGGAAAGTACATCCAGGAGAGACTGGATGAGGTGATGCGGACGCTGAAGAGGGAGGAAAAGGCGAACGGGGAGAGGCTGAACGAGCTGGAACGATCCGCGGCGCTCTTCGTCCTGGGGCATTTGGTCGAGGACCTCAAGAACAAATACCTGAACAATGAAAAGCTGCTCGCCTACCTGGATGCGGTGCAGGAGGACATCCTGGCGAACGTCGAGGACTTCAAGGCCTCGACGGAGGAGACCCCCGCGCCGCAGCTTCCGTTCCTGAAGATGCAGAGGCAGGAACCGGATTTCACCCGCTTCTCGGTGAACGCCCTGGTGAACAACGGGAAGCAAAAGGGCAGCCCCTGCGTCTTCGAGAGCAATCCCACGTACTACAACCTTTTCGGCAGGGTCGAGCACAAGCTCCAGTTCGGAGCCGCGGTGACCGATTTCACGATGATCAAGGCCGGCTCGCTTCACCTGGCGAACGGCGGATACCTCGTCGTGAACGCACTCGATCTTCTCCGGAACATCTTCTCCTACGATGCCCTGAAGCGGGCGATCAAGAACGCCGAGGTGAAGATCGAGGACGTATGGGAGCAGTACCGGCTGATCACCACGACGACGATGAAACCGGAGCCGATCCCCCTGGACGTGAAGGTGATCCTGATCGGGAGCCCGGAAATCTATTACCTGCTGTTCGGCCTGGACGAGGAATACCGGGAGCTCTTCAAGGTCAAGGCGGACTTCGACAACCGCATGGAAAGAACGGACGAGAACGTCCTGAAATATGCCGGGTTCGTCTCGACGAAGGCCAGGGAGGAGCGCCTGCTCCCCTTCGACGCTTCCGGCGTGGCAAGAGTGGTGGAGTACGGGTCCCGGATGGCGGAGCACCAGGAGAAGCTCTCCTCGAAGTTCAGCGACGTCTCCAATCTGATCCGCGAATCCCATTACTGGGCGAAGAAGACGGACGCCGTCGTCGTGTCCGGGACGCACGTGGAAAAGGCGCTGGACGAGAAAATCTACCGCCACAGCAGGATCGAGGACCGGATGCGGGAAGTGATGGCGGAAGGGACGCTGATCGTGGACACCTCCGGAGAGACGGCGGGCCAGGTGAACGGCCTGGCCGTGCTGGACATGGGGGACTACAGCTTCGGGAAACCCTCGAGGATCACTACGGCCGCCTACACGGGGAAGGGCGGCGTGGTCAACATCGAGAGAGAGACCAAGCTCTCGGGGAAGATCCATGAGAAGGCCGTCCTCATCCTCTCGAACTACCTGGGCCGGAAATACGCCGCCAAGAAGCCGATCAGCCTCTCGGCGTCGATCACTTTCGAACAGCTCTACGGGATGATCGAGGGAGACAGCGCCACCTGCGCGGAGCTCTACTCGCTGCTGAGCGCCATCTCGGGGGTCCCGATCCGGCAGAGCGTGGCGGTCACCGGCTCCATGGATCAGAACGGAAACGTCCAGCCGATCGGCGGTGTGAACGAGAAGATCGAGGGGTTCTTCGATCTGTGCCGGCTGCGCGGGCTGACCGGGGCGCAGGGGGTGATCATCCCGCAGAGGAACGCCAGAAACCTGATGTTGAAGAAAGAGGTCGTCGAGGCCGTCGGGGAGGGGAAATTCCACATCCACGCCATCGATCACGTGGAGGAGGGGATCGAGATCCTGATGGGAATCCCCGCGGGGGAGCCCGGCCCGGACGGGAAGTATCCCGAATTAACGCTGAACCGGCTCGTCGAGGACCGTCTGACGGAGCTGCGCGAGGCGGTGAAGAAGGAGGAAGAGGAGAAGGGCAAGGGCGGGAAATGATGTTCCTCCGTTGGCCCGCGATCTTCCTGGTCCTTGCACTGTCGGCGGGCCACAGCCTGTGCGCAGCGCAGGAGGATCCCTACCTCGCGGCCCGGCAGGCGATGGTCGGGGATCAGATCCGGCGGGAGGGGATCTCCGATCCCCGGGTCCTGCAGGCGATGCTCGAGGTTCCCCGCCATCTCTTCGTCCCTTCCGGGGTGCGCTCCCGTGCGTACGATCCACGCCCGCTGCCCATCGGGGAGGGGCAGACGATCTCCCAGCCCTATATTGTCGGTTTCATGACCGAGATCCTCCGACTGAAGCCGTCCGACCGCGTCCTGGAGGTAGGCACGGGTTCCGGGTACCAGGCGGCGATCGCATCGAAGATCGCACAAGAGGTGTACACGGTGGAGATCTTCGAGTCCCTTGCGGCGAGGAGCCGCCGGACGCTCTCCGACCTCGGGTTACGAAATGTACATGTCCGCCAGGGGGACGGGTATTACGGCTGGGAGGAGAAGGCTCCCTTCGACGCCATCATCGTTACCTGCGCGGGCGGCCACATCCCGCCGCCGCTCCTCCGGCAGCTGAAAAACGGCGGACGGATGATCCTGCCGGTCGGAGGCCCTTTCCTGACCCAGAACCTGGTATTCATCGAGAAAAGCGCCGATGGCTCCGTCTCCCAGCGAAACGTCCTCCCCGTCGCCTTCGTCCGGCTCCTTGGCCACTGACCGCCCCGGGCACGGGGTGGTTCTTCCCGTCGTCTTCCTCCTGTCGGCGGCCGCGCTGGCGGACGAGATCTTCCTCATCCGGCTCCTGTCTTTCCGCTTCTGGCCCCACTTCGTCCCGCTGATCGTTTCGCAGGCGATGCTGGGCTTCGGCGGAGCCGGGCTCGCGATGCACCTGCTCCGCCGGAGAATCGAAAAAGCCCCCGTGACGTTCTTCGCCTGGCTGGTTCTCCTGGCGGCCCCGTCGTTCGACCTCGCTTTCCGGGCTTCCCAGGCGGTCACCTTCGACCCGTTCCTTCTCCTTTGGGAGCCTTCCGCATGGATCGGGTTCGGAGGGTTCTTTCTCCTGCTCGCCGTCCCGTTTTTCCTGGCGGGAGGGGCGATCGCGGTCCCGTTCGCCTTTCGCTTCGGAGAGCCGGGTCCGGTCTACGCGGCCGCGTTCGCCGGTTCAGCCGCAGGCGCGGTCCTGGCTCTTCCCGTCTTCTTCTTGGTGGGAACGGAATCCCTCCTGCGCGTTCCGCTGGCCCTTGCTATTGCGGCGGCTCTTTTCGTGCTTGGGGTTCCCGCCGGGCGGCTTTACAGGGGGCGGATGGCGGTCTGCGGGGCCTCGATGCTGCTGTTGTTCCTTTCTCCGGCCGAGTTGCGCCTTTCCCCTTACAAGGATCTGGCGGTCGCCCGGCGGCTTCCCGGCGCGAAAACCCTCGCTTCGCGCTCAGGCCCGTCCGGGGATTACCGCGCGCTGTTCGCCGGCGGAATCCACAGCGCCCCGGGCCTGAGCTTCCGGTTCGCCGGAGACATCCCCCCGCAGGCTGCGCTGTTCTTCGACGGCGAGGCCCGCGGGGTCGTCCCGGAGAACGGGGGAAAGAGCCCTCCCGCCTACCTCGACGGTTTTCCATTCGTGGCGGCGTACCGGATGGTCGACCGTCCCGCGGTCCTCCAGTTCGGCCTCAGGGGGACCGAGGGGATCCTTACCGCGGCGAGAAACGGAGCAGCCTCGGTCACCGTCGTGGAGCCCGCGGCGGAATTCGTGGCGCTTGTGCGGTCGGACCTTTCCGGGTTCTCCGCGGGATTGCCGGCGGCGATGCCGACGGAGATCCGGACGGAGGGCCCGCGTAATTTCCTGGCGCGCGAGGGAAGCAGGTTCGACCTGATCGAAGTGTCGGAGATATCGTCGGCGACGTATTCCTCGCTGGGGATTCATGCCACGGGCGAGACGTACCTCCTCACGCGGGAAGGCATCCGGTCGGCGCTGTCGCGCCTGACGGAAAAAGGCGTGATCGCGTTCTCCGGCTGGCTGAAGACTCCCCCCAGGGAAAGCGTCAAGATCCTTGCAACGCTCCGACTGGAACTGGAAAAGGACGATCCGGTCCCCGCATCGCAGAGAATCATAATGGTGCGGGGCTGGGGTTCGTTCGCCATTCTCGCAAGGCGGCTTCCCTTTACCGGCGAGGAAAGGGTGCGGGTGGAGCGTTTCTGCGGGCAGACGGGGTTTTCGATCGTGTGGCCGCCGGACGGCCCCGCGGCCGAAGAGGGAGCCGGGGAAAAGGGACTGCGGACCGCCGTGCGGAGGGTCCTCGCCGGGCCTTCCGGCGGGCGGGAAGGCGAACTCTTCGACCTTTCCCCCGCGACCGACGATTCCCCCTATTTCCACCGCTTCCTGCGGTTGCGCTCCCTGCCCGAGTTCCGCAGGCTCCTGGGAAGCCAGTGGGTTCCATTCGTGGAATGGGGAGTGGTTTTCCTGCTTGCGTCCCTCGCCGTCTCGCTGGTGCTCGCCTCGGTCTGCCTCCTGGTTCCGCTTGCCGTCGCGCGCCTGCCGGGGAAGGCGGGCGGGATTTACCTGGCGGCCTATTTTTCCGCCCTGGGCATGGCGTACATGCTGATCGAGCTGACATTTCTGAAAATCGGGATCCTCCTCCTGGGCGACGCCATCCGCGCCGCCACGGTCGCCATCGGAGGGTTTGCCTTTTTCTCGGGACTTGGAAGCGCGGTTTCCGGGAGGTGGGAGTCGGAGGCGACGATGAAGGGCCGCGTCTTTCCCGGAATTGCGTTCCTGGCGCTTGCCGGATTCCTCTTCCTTTCCCTGTCCGCAAGGTTCCTCCTGCCCATGGGAGAGACGACGCGGATTGCCGTTTTCATCGCCTCACTGGGTCCGGCGGCGTTTTTCATGGGGATGCCGTTCCCGTCGGGGCTTTCGCGGCTGGCGGGAGCGGCTGCGCCTGCGATCCCCTATGCGTGGGGGATCAACGGCTTTTTCTCGGTGGCGGGGGCCTCCCTGGCCTCTGTCGGAGCGATGTGGATCGGATTTCGCGGGACCGTCGCCATCGGCGGGATCCTTTACCTTGCCGCTGGAGGGCTATTTCCCCGGGTCGGAAAAACACCCGGATCCTGAATCCTGCCTGAAACAGCCGTAATCCAAGATTGAATACCTGAGAACCCAGAGGATCCGATCGCCCGCCTGGCGTGAAGGAGGGTTCGTGCGAACCTACTTGGCTTTATTGCTCCTCGTCATAATGTGCAGCATGCGCATCGAAGAAGCGCCCAGACAGTTTCCGTCCTTCGAGGAACTGTGGGTTTCGAAGGACACGCTCGTGAGCCTGGCGAGGGTTCACGGCGTCCTATCCCTGAAGATCACCGAAGATCAGGCTTACATCTGGCGGAACGCCAGGTGGGTTCCCGTTCTCAAGCGCGACAGGTCCTGAAGTCCTAGGAGCTCGACGCCGGGAGCAGGTGCGCAATCGAGTTGGCGTAGTATCGCAGGAGCGGGAGCTCCTCCTGCCTCGCCTGGTAGAGCCCCTCCTCCTCGAGGACCAGGCGACGCAGCGTCAGCATGCGCAGCCCCACGTCGACGGCGTATTCCTGGTCCTGGCGGGGGATATAGACGTGGGCTCCCGCGGCAGCAAGGGCGTTGATCAGCCGGTGGACCTCGGCTTTCAATTCCAGCCCGCTGAACCGTTTCTCCTCGTTCCGGAGAAACACGGTTGCCACCAGGGAGACCGGTGGAACGGGAATCACCTTCCCCACCTCGACCATCAGTTCTTCTGCCAGGGCCTCCACCTTGCGGAAACGCTCCTCTTTGTCCATCGCCCGGAAGTCGATTCCGCGCGCCTTGCAGTATTCCCTCATGGAGACCGGGGAGCCGAAGTTGACGCAGGCGTAACCGAACCGGTACCAGCGACCGCGAAGCATCATGTACAGGTTGTGCAGGAAGAATCTGAGCGCGGTGCCGACCACGAACGGGATGCTTTTCCTGCGCACCCGGGAGTCCAGCTCGACCAGTAGGCTGCGGTCTTCGAGGGTGCGGTCGTAGTTGATGCCAACGGGGATAAACACGAGGTTCCGCTCGCCGTCCGGGTTGAACGACCTCACCATGTAATCGAGCAGGCCGAGCTTCGGCCTCCGCAGCGCACCGTCCCGGGTCAGCCCGCCTTCGGGATAGACCGCCTGGACGACTCCGCTCTCGGTGGCCATGTTGACGTACCGCTCCAATGCGAGGCGGTAGAGAGGATTGCCCGAGTTGCGCCGGATGAAATAGGCTCCCAGGGCCCGGATGAGGGTCTGAAGCGGCCAGATCCGCGCCCATTCCCCCACGGCGTAGCTCAACGCGGTCCGGGTTGCCGCCAGGTAAGCGACCAGGATGTAATCCATGTTGCTGCGGTGGTTCATCACGAAAACGACGCTGGATTTCGGGCTTATGCGGGAGAGGCCCGCCTCGTCGGTGAAGCCCACGCGTACCCGGTAAAGGATGCGGGCGGTTTTTCGCGCCAGCCAGTAGCCGATCCGGAAATAGACGTACGCGTTGAAGGAGGGGACGATCTCCCGGGCGTACCGCTCGACCTCGGCCATCACGACGTCCCGCGGGAGGTTGTTCTCGCGGGCGCGGGTGGCGGCGGCTTCCAGGACCTTGGGATCGTACATCAGCCGGTCGATCAGGACCTGCCGTTTCGTCAACGCGAAGGGATGGATCTCAAGGTGAAGGCGTTTGCTGATCTCCTCGATGAACAGATTGACCCTCCGCCGGAGGATCCAGCGGACGCTGGGAATCAACAGGCGTTCCAGCACGGCCCAGACCGCCAGCAGGACCAGGAGGGCGGCGAGCCAGAAGGGAAGGGTGACGTGTCCTGCCATCTGGGCCCCTTGGGATGAATCGGATTGAGGACATAGTACCGTTACAGGGAAAAAGTAATCTATAATAAATCAAGGTTAACTAAAGCATGCGGGAAGGAGGGGAAAAATGTCCGATTCGATTCGCAAAGTGGACTATTTCAAGGTCGGTATTTCCAACAAGACGGGCGAGGGGGCGCGAGTGCTGGGAGCGCTGCGGGACGAGGGAGTAAACCTGCTTGCCTTCACCGGCTTTCCCCGCGGCCGGCGCGTTCAGCTGGATTTCGTGCCGGAGGATGCGGACGTTTTCCGGAAGGCGGCGAAACGCACGGGGTTGAAAATCGCCGGGAAAAAGAGCTGCTTCCTGATCCAGGGAGAAAACCGGGCGGGCGCGATCGCGGCCGTCGCGGCGAAGCTGGCGGAGGCGGGGATCGGCATCAGAGCCCTTGACGGGATCGATGCCGGCGGCGGCCGGTACGGCGCGATCCTCTGGGTTGAGTCGAAGGACATCCCAAAGGCGGTGAAGGCCCTCGGCGCTTCCTGATCAAGGAAGGAGACGCCGATGGAATCCAGGCGGCTGGGGAAAAGCGGTCTGACCGTTTCGGCGTTGGGTCTGGGCTGCATGGGGATGTCGGAATTTTACGGCGCGCGCGAGAACAACGAATCGGTCGCGACCCTGCACCGGGCGCTGGACCTGGGGATCAACTTCCTCGACACCGCCGACATTTACGGGCTGGGCCACAACGAAGAGCTCGTCGGGAAGGCGATCCGGGACCGCCGCAATGAAGTGATCCTGGCCACCAAGTTCGGAATCGTCCGGGGGAGCGACGGGAGCTGGAAGGGGGTCAATGGAAAGCCCGAGTACGTCCGGGGGGCGTGCGAGGCGAGTCTTCGCCGTCTCGGGGTGGACGTCATCGATCTCTATTTCCAGCACCGCGTCGACCCGGAAACTCCCGAGGAGGAGACCGTGGGGGCGATGACGGCGCTCGTGCGCGAGGGGAAGGTCCGGTTCCTGGGCCTCTCCGAGGCGGCCCCCGCAACCATCCGCCGCGCTTATGCCGTTCACCCGATCGCAGCCTTGCAGAGCGAATATTCCCTTTGGACGCGCGACCCGGAGGGGGAAGTCCTTTCCGTCTGCCGGGAGCTCGGCATCGGGTTCGTCCCCTACAGTCCCTTGGGCAGGGGGTTCCTGACCGGGAAGATCATGCGGCCCGAGGATCTCCCGGAAGGGGACTACCGGAGAAATTCCCCGCGCTTCCAGGGGGAAAACTTCCAGCGCAACCTCGACCTGGTGCGCCTGGTCGGGGAGATCGCGGCGGAAAAGGGATGCACACCGCCTCAACTCGCGCTGGCCTGGCTCCTGGCGAAAGGGAAGGACATGGTGCCCATTCCCGGTACCAAGCGGCGGGACCGGCTGGAGGAAAACGTCGGCGCGCTGAAGGTGATCCTTACGATGCGGGACCTGGCCCGGATCGACGAGGCGCTGCCGCCGGGAGCCGCATCGGGCCCGCGCTACCCTGAAGAGGCGATGCGGGCCGTCAACCGTTGACGCCCGGCCGGTGGTGCAGTCCGCCGTCTTTCCCTGAAGAGAAAAGCTCATCCGCGCGGATCATGTAGGGACGAGTGGCGCTTTGCGAGCGCCGGGGGTCGAGATTCGTCCGGAGCGGAGGCCGAAGCTCGGAACGGAAAGGATGCTCCTCCACCACGCTCAGGTGCTTGCGGATCAGCCCTTCGATGTTGACGAGGAGAGGCCGCTCCTCGATGCCGCAAAAGGACAGGGCGATGCCGGACGCGCCGGCCCTCCCGGTGCGGCCGATGCGGTGGACGTAGGCCTCCGGCTCGTTGGGCAGATCGAAATTGATGACGTGAGAGAGATCGACGATGTCCAGGCCCCGCGCGGCGACGTCGGTGGCCACCAGCACCCGCGTCGCGCCCCGCTTGAAGTCGGCCAGGGCACGTTCGCGGGTGTTTTGGGACTTGTCGCCGTGGATCGCCTCGACGCTGACGTGAGCGCGGGAGAGCTGCCGGGCCACCCGGTCGGCCCCGTGCTTCGTACGCGTAAAGACCAGCGCGTTCTTGATGGAATCGTCGGAAAGGAGGTGCCGGAGCAGCTCCCCCTTGCCGTGCCTTTCCACGAAATAGACCGAGTGCTCGACGGCCTCCGCCGGCGAGGACACCGGCGTCGCCGCCACACGGACCGGGTTGCGCAGGATCGTGTCGGAAAGTCTCCGGATATCGGCCGGTATCGTTGCCGAAAAGAAAAGGGTCTGCCGGCTGTCCGGCAGCTTGTCGATGATCCGCCGGATGTCCGGAAGGAAGCCCATGTCGAGCATCCGGTCGGCCTCGTCCAGCACGAAAGTTTCAATGGCACGAAGATTCACAAGCCCCTGCGAGCACAGGTCGAGCAGCCGTCCCGGGGTTGCCACAAGGATGTCGATCCCCTGCCGGAGGGCCTGATCCTGGGGTTTCTGGCTGACGCCACCGTAGACCACGGTATGCCGCAACCCCGTATACCTGCCGTAGGCGCCGAAGCTGTCGGCGATCTGGTTGGCCAGTTCGCGCGTCGGGGTCAGCACGAGGACGCGGATCGCGCGCCGCCTGCGGCCCTTGTCGTGCGTCGCAAAAAGGCGTTGAAGGATCGGGAGGGCGAACGCCGCCGTCTTGCCCGTCCCGGTCTGGGCACACCCGAGGAGGTCCTTTCCCTCCAGCACGTGAGGGATGGTCTTCTCCTGGATGGGAGTCGGCGTTTTGTAGTTTTTCGCGTTTACGGCGCGAAGGATTTCGGGGCAGAGCCCGAATGTTTCGAAAGACATTTTTTCTCTTCTCCTTGAAGGAAGTTGTCCGCGAGAGCTTCCGCATGGCACGGAAAGATGACGCGGTCGCTGAAGATTCACCAAGCACAACCCATGGAGAAGACGTGGAAGCCTTATCCGATCTTCCGAAGGGGAAGCCTTTGGGGGAAGCGTAAGAGGCGCCCGGGGGAGACGCCGAACCCGCTTCCGCGAAAGGACCGTTGGGGAGAGGATTGCGTTTCGTGTTTTTTCAAGCTGTCACCACCATACCATCCGGAAATCCTGAAAGCAAGCGAAATCGCGAATCTGGTGCAGCATCTCGCAATTAACGTGGCATTCGAGCTCCGTTCGGGGGGCTTGCACGGAAGAGGCGGATGGATTTCGACGGAGCGGAAGTTGTGTGGCATCGAACGAAGGAAGGACGGGGAGATGGGAGGGCGGCCGGACCGATTTTCCCGTAAAGATCTCCGGGCGTTAGGACGATAAGGATCTCCGGGAGTAGAAACGATCGGGAAACAACCCGCAATCGGAGGATTCCCCCATATGGTTGTAGGGCAACCCGAGATCGTATTCCCCGAGATCGAACGGCTCCTCCTCGACCTTGCCCGCGTCTGCCATTGGACGGGCCTGTACCAGGCCGGTCATCCTTTCCTGGCGGAGCGCGTGAAACCGGTCCACGCCGCGTTGGTTTCCCGGATTGCGCAGGAGCCGGGACACCGCGTTCTATTCGGGATCGCGCGGGACAGGGTCCTTTACCGGGACACCTTTATTGGGGCGGGACATGCGCTTATTTCACCTTTCGCGGAGACGCTATATCTCAACCAGGTTGCCACGCTCGGTTTCGGGGGGGATGCCACGCCGGAAGGGCTGCTCATGTTTTTCCGCTGCCTTCATGATTCAAGGTCGGGCAAATCGAACGAATCCCCCGAGGCGTTCCTGCAGCGGGAGCGGCTGCCGGGAATCTTCATTTATCCCTACAACTACAAAGAGGTTCTATCCCGGCGGATCGTGAACCCGGCAGACGGCCCCGAGCTTCCGGGGCGCGAAGATATGCTGTGGAAAATGCTCCTGACCGCGAACACCGCGGATGAGGGAGGGGAAAGAAAGGTCGTGGAAGAGCTCTCCGGATCGCCGGAGCTGATTCCCGTGATCCTTCGACGAGCCCGCGCCTTCGCGGAAAGGGAGACGGGTGCATCCGGCCCCCCGGCTCAGGAGGATGCGGTTTCGCCCGAAGTGCTGCGCCGCATGTTCCGGCACCTGGGGGAAACGATCCGGACCCTTCCCGAGGACAGGAAGAAAGAACTCCTGCATTTCCTTGATGACGGGTTCGCCGGGCCGGGAGAAGACCGCGGGGAAGACCTGGACGAAGCGGCTCTTTCCCTTCCGGTTTCCTTCACCCGGGCCCTGGCGGCGGATTACACGGACGACGATTTTATCGACCTGACCGCAAGCCTGCTGTCCACCGAAGTTAAAGGGGGCAAGCGGCTTCGAAAGATATTCGAGATCATCGCGGCCGAACGCGATGTGCACGGCTCCCTTCTCCCGCGGCTCAAGGAGCGTGCCCGGGAAAGCCTGCGTGCCAAGGAATATTACGCCGTCAAGACCTGGGAGGCCGTCGAGAAGCTCCTGCTCGCCAGGTCCGAGAAGGCGTATCTGGATGAGGGACATTCCCGCTTCATGGATGCGTTGGCAGGCGATGCCGGCATGCAATTGCAGGCGCGAAGCGCCTCGCCTCCGGACCCGGCGGTGCTCGACCATTTCCGCGAGGAGGCCAGGTACAGGAAAGCGGTCCTGGTGATGCTGGAGCTTCTCGCGCGCGAGAAAAACGCGGCGGAGTTCCTCCAGCTGCTCGAGGACATAAGGAAATACCTCCCGAACATCATCTCACGGAAGGAGTTCGCTCTTCTCGAAACCGTGCTGGGCGCCCTTTCCTCGATCCGCGAGAATGCCCCGGAAGAGGGGCGGGAGGAGGTGCGCAGGGTCATCGAAGGGGTCGATTTCGGCCATCTCATCGACCTCTACCTCTCCCGCGATATTTCCACCGAGGACTCGGGGAGGATTCCCGTCTTTCTCGCCGCGTTCAGCGAGGACGCGATCCATGCAGTGCTTAACCGCCTCCTCGTGGAGTCGGACGCGAGCAGGCGAAAGCTTCTGCTGTCCCTGGCCGTCCGCATGGGGGGAACGGCCGTCCCGGCGATCCTGGAAAAGCTCTCCCATCCCCGCTGGTATTTCGTCCGGAACATGTGCTTCCTTCTCGGCGAGATCGGGGCCCGCGGTGCAGCGCAAGGGCTGGTTCGCGTCCTCGACTACCCCGACATCCGCGTGAAGCGCGAGGTGATCCTCGCGCTCGGAAAACTCAAGGTCCCGGAGACGATGCCTTCCCTCGGAAGGATCCTCCTGGAGGAGGCGTTTTTCTCGTCCACGAAGGAGGTTTCCCTGAGACTGGACGCCGCAACCGCGCTTTTCCGCATCGGGGGGGCGGAGGCGCTGGGCTACCTGCACCGGGGCAAGGAGTCGCGCCGGGCGGCGGTTCGCAGCCATTGCGCCGCCCTTCTGAAATCGACGGAGGGCCGGTGAAAAACCAGGATCTCTTCGCGGTCGTATCCGACCTTGCCCTGGCGGTCCAGGCCGTGTCCGTCTATCCGGAAAGCCATCAACGCGTGCAGGATCTCCTTGTGCGTCTCCACCAGCGGATCCACGAAGAGGCGGGGAGGCTTTCGACCCTGCACATCGGCTTCATGGGCGATCACGCGATAGTGGACGAGTTCCCTTTCCTTGGGCTTTCCCCCACCCTGCACAAGCTGATTAGAAAGATGCAGGAAAAGGGAATCGAGAAGGTCTCTTTCCGCAAGGGGATCACGTTCGGCGAGCTGAAGCGTTTCGTCTACCTGGTCGGCGGCGGCGGGGAAAGCGCCGCGGAGTTGCGCTGGGAGCACATCAGCTACGGAAGGATCCACGAGGTCACGGAAGGGGAGAATCTTCCTTCCGGACTGTCGACGGTCGTGCGGTCGCACGTCCTCCTGGGTGCCGCGGACGTCCTCAAGGGCCTTCTGGTGTCGCTTGCCGGGGGGAGTGTCGCGGGGGCGGGGGTAAGGGTTTCCGAGGGACGCGATCTTGTCGACGCCGTGATGAGGGGGCTGCGCCAGGAGGGGATGCTCATCGACCAGCTGATGCGCCTCCAGGCGCACGACGACTACACGGTGACCCATTCCCTGAACGTCTGCATCATCGTCGTGGCGCAGGCCATCCACCTCGGCTTTTCCGAATCCCAGGTCCAGGAGATCGGCATGGCGGCCCTCCTGCACGACGTCGGGAAGGAGACGATCCCGTCGGAAATCCTGAACAAGCCGGGAAGACTGGATGCCAGGGAGTTCGAAAGGATGGCGGAGCACCCTGCAACCGGCGCGAAAATCCTCCGGAAGATCGATTGCGGCTCGGACCTGCCGATGGTCGTCGCCTTCGAGCATCATGTCAAATACAACCGGTCGGGATATCCCGCACTCCGGTTCGAAGGGGCCATGCAGCCCGCTTCGTACATGACGCAGATAGCAGACGTTTACGACGCCCTGCGGACCTATCGCCCATACAGGAAAAGCCTGGACCTGAACACGACCCTCTCCATCATGAAGGAAGGCAGGGGCACGGAGTTCGAGCCGCGGCTGTTCGACAGATTCCTTGAACTGCATCCGTGAACTCCGCCCGGTTCAAGGGAGATTGCGGTTGCGCGGAAGATCTTTCCTTGACGCGTGGGAGAATACCTGTTAAATTCCCAAATGTTGTTAAATTTGAGCTTTTCGCTCAGGTTTTACAGCAGTAAAAATTTAAGGAGGAACGGCAAGTGGCACAAGGCACAGTGAAGTGGTTCAATGACGCGAAGGGGTTCGGCTTCATCTCCCAGGAAGGCGGCCCGGATGTGTTCGTGCACTTCAGCGCGATCAAGGCCGAAGGGTTCAAGTCGCTGAACGAGGGTGACCGCGTCGAGTTCGAAATTACCCAAGGCCCCAAGGGACCGCAGGCTTCCAACGTCACCAAAGTGAAGTAAGCGGGAACCGCCCAAGGGGTGCAACCCCTTGACGATGAAAACCCCGGCGATGGCTCGCCGGGGTTTTTTTTTAAGGACGGTCCCGGAGAGGGACTTGGCAGGACCACAAGGGGAGCGAGCATCCAACCGGAATGGGCCGAACGAAGGCGGATGCGAGCTCCGAGGCAGCGTCGACGAGCAGGAGGATGAGCGGCCAGGGACGGCCGAGGAAGCTGCCGAGGCGGCAAAGCGCAGCCCGGACAGGATGTCCGGGCGAGAGCGGGCGCAGTCACACAACCGAGGTTGCTGGGCCAACCGGGGATGCCGGGACCGTTCGGTTTTTAGGGAGAAGAGATGAAGGAAAAGGAGAGGGGGCTTTTCGAGTCGCTTTTCGACATTTCGTTCAGGACCCTGGTCACCCCGCGCGTCATCAAGGTCCTGTATGCGCTGTCCATCGTTGCGGCGGGGTTCATCTCGATCGTCCTGATCATCGAGGGATTTTCCGAGTCCGTGGGCAAGGGGATCCTGTCGCTCTTTTTCGTGGCCCCCCTGGTTTTTCTGATCCTGGTGATCTCCACCCGGATCGTCTACGAGCTCGCCATCGTCGTCTTCCGCATCTCCGACCATACCGCCGACATCGCAAGGAATACGGCGGAGATCGCCCGCCAGGGGGGGACGCCTCCCGAGGATCCCCCTGCGGGGTGACGAGGTCCTACACCGCTTCCTCGGCCTCCAGGAACCGTTCCGCGTCGATGGCGGCGCGGCACCCGCAGCCGGCGGCCGTCACCGCCTGGCGATAGACGAAATCATGGACGTCGCCGGCGGCGAAGACCCCCTCCACGCTGGTTCTTGAGTCTCCGCGGAGGAGGATGTATCCCTTCTCCAGCTCGAGCTGGCCTTCGAAGATCTTCGTGTTGGGTTCGTGGCCGATGGCTACGAAGACGCCGTCGATCTTCCGCGTTTCTTCGATTCCATTCCTGGTGTTCTTCAACCGCACCGCCGACACTTCGTTCTTCTCCGTGTCGAGAATCTCCGTGATCACCGAGTTCCACAGGAACTCGATCTTCGGATTTTTCCTCGCCCGGTCGATCATGATCTTGGAGGCCCGGAACTGGTCGCGGCGATGGACAAGGATCACCTTGGAGGCGAACCGAGTCAGGAAGATGGCCTCCTCCACGGCGGTATCGCCGCCCCCCACCACCATCACCTCCCGGTTGCGGAAGAACGCGCCGTCGCAGGTGGCGCAGGTGGACACTCCCCGGCCCAGGAGCTTTTTCTCCGACTCGAGACCGAGCATCTTGGCGGAAGCTCCGGTGGCGATGATCAGCGCCTTCGCATGGTACGTCCCTTCATCGGTTTTGACCATGAAAGGCCGCCGCCGGAGATCGACTTCCGTAGCCGACTCCGACCGGTATTCGGCTCCGAACCGCTGCGCCTGTCGCTTCATGATGTCCACGAGTTCGGGTCCCTGGATGCCGTCGACAAACCCCGGGAAGTTTTCCACGTCGGTGGTCAGGGTGAGTTGGCCGCCGGGCTCGCGCCCCTCCAGGACCAGGGGGTTCAGGTTGGCCCGGGCGGCATAGATGGCGGCGGTGGACCCGGCGCATCCCGAGCCCAGGATGATCACGTTGCGAACCATTCGGCTTCCTCCGTGAGCGTTTTCGTACCGTTGAAGTGTGACCGCGGGATGCGAGGATTGTCAAGGAGGATGCGGAGATGGAAATACAGCGAATCCCGGCAAGGGTCGCGGACATCCATTTTTTTGTGGTAGGTTGAGTCGGTATCCCAAATCCCTGACTGGAGGTATTCGTCATGACCGCACGGAAAGCGCCCAAGGAACTCATGGACCTGCTCAATCAGGCCGTTGCGAGGGAAATTCAGGTTTCGGTCCAGTACATGTGGCAGCATGTGCTGTGGAAGGGGGTGAAAGGCTTCGCAGTGAAGGATGCGCTCAAAAAGATCGCGATCGAAGAGATGAAGCACGCGGAGGCCATCGCGGAGAGGTTGAACTACCTGGGTGGAATCCCCACCACGAAGCCGACACCGATCTTCCTGGGGGATACCCTCAAGGAGATGATCGAGCAGGACAAGAAGGACGAGGAGGGGGCGATCGTCCTCTACAAGAGAATCATCGAGGTTTCGAGGAGGGAAGGGGACGAAGTGACGAATCACCTGTTCCGGGAAATCCTGTCCGACGAAGAGGACCATCACGACATCTTCACGTCCCTTCTGGAAGAAATTTAGAGGCGTCGCCAAGCATCCAGAAAGACCAAAGACCCCGTCCTGGCGGGAGAGATCACGAAGTGGAACGAGAGATCCAGGGGAGGATGATGCGGGAAGCCTCCCTTGCCCTCATGGAGTGGTTCCGCAGCTCCGCCCGGCGGATGGACTGGAGGGAGACAAAGGATCCCTACCGGATCTGGGTTTCGGAAGTCATGCTCCAGCAGACCCGGGTAGACACCGTCGCCCCTTACTACAAGCGGTTTCTTTCGGCCTTCCCCACCTTGAAAGCGTTGGCCGAAGCGCCCCGTGACCGGGTCCTGAAGATCTGGGAGGGAATGGGGTACTACTCCCGCGCCCGGAACCTCCACAAAGCGGCAAGAATCCTCCTCGACGGACACCGCGGACGGCTGCCCGAATCGGTGGACGCGCTCACGGCCCTTCCGGGCGTGGGGAAATCGACGGCGGGTGCGATCGCGGCCATCGCGTTCCGGCAGGATGTTCCCATTCTCGATTCCAATGTAAAACGGGTGGTGGCCCGGCTCCATGCAGTGCGGGAAGAGTTACGGCGGCCCGCCGTGGAAAAGTCGCTCTGGGGATATTCCCGCCGGATGATCCTTCCGGGCAGAGGGAGGGAAACTGCGCTCGCCATGATGGACCTCGGGTCGATCGTCTGCACTCCCAGGAATCCCCAATGCCCTGTCTGCCCCCTTGCGCACTGGTGCAAGGCCCGCCGCCAGGGCCTTCAGGAAAGCATCCCGCGCAAGTCGGCGAAAAGATTTCTTCCCCATCACGACGTTGTCGTTGGCGTGATCGGTGACCGGGAGGGAAAGCTCCTGATCGACCGGCGTCCGGACGATGGTCTTCTGGGTGGTCTTTGGGAGCTTCCGGGAGGGAAGCGGAAGGCCGGCGAAACCCTTGCGGGAGCGCTTGCGCGGGAGATCCGGGAGGAACTGGGATTCGACATCGAGGTCCTCGACAAGATCGGCACGATCCGGCACGGGTATTCGCACTTCCGGGTGACCCTCCACGCCTACCGGTGCACGAAGGCGGGGGGAAGGGTCCGGTCGAGCCGCGAGCGGAGATGGGTGACGCCGGGGGAGCTGGAGAGCTTCGCGTTCCCGCGCGCCCACCGGAAACTCCTGGAGCTCATCGCGAACCGGCAGCCGCACGGCGCGGAAGTGCGGGAAAGGAGGAAGTGAGGAGCCCATGACCCGTATCCAACCGGGATTGTGCCGAAGGGCGAGCCTGGGGTCCGCCCTTGTCTTCGTCGTCCTGCTGGTTGCCGCGCGGGGCCTCGGCGCGGAGCTGCCGTTGGAAAAGATCAAGCTCCCGCCGGGATTCCGGATCGATGTATATGCCGCCGGCGTGCCCGGCGCGCGGTCGATGACGCTCTCCCCCGGCGGTACCCTGTTTGTCGGGACGCGCGACATTGGAAGCGTCTATGCCGTTCTCGACCACGGAAAGAAGGGCCGGGCGGACGAGGTCATCACCATCGCGAGCGGGATGGACCTGCCCAACGGCGTCGCGTTCCGGGACGGGGCGCTCTACGTGGCCGAGGCGAACCGTGTGCTGCGATACGACGGCATCGAAGGCCGCCTGAAGGCTCCGCCGAGGCCTGCCGTCGTTGGCGACGCCTTCCCCCGAAGTCCCCACCATGGATGGAAAGTCGCCCGGTTCGGCCCGGACGGCTATCTTTACGTGTCCGTGGGTGCGCCGTGCAACATCTGCGAGGAGAAGGACCCGCGATACGCCGCGATCCTGCGCATAAAGCCCGACGGGACCGGGATGGAGGTCTTCGCAAGTGGCGTCCGGAACTCGATCGGGTTCGACTGGCATCCGGAGTCGAAGGAGCTCTGGTTCACCGACAACGGACGGGACTGGCTGGGCGACGACCGGCCGCCGGACGAATTGAACCGCGCCCCGAGAAAGGGGATGCACTTCGGTTATCCCTATCTGCACGGGAAGGACATCCCCGACCCCGAGTACGGCAGAAAGGCAGGTGGACGCGTGTTTACGCCTCCCGAAAAGGAGCTGGGGCCGCACGTGGCCTCCCTCGGCATGCGCTTCTACACGGGTACGATGTTTCCCGTCGAATACAAAAACCAGATCTTCATCGCGGAACACGGGTCCTGGAACCGCACCACGCCCATCGGCTATCGCGTGACGCTCGTCCGGCTGAAAGACGGCAGGGCGGTAAGCTACGAGGTCTTCGCGGAGGGGTGGCTCCAGAGACGCAACGCCTGGGGCCGTCCGGTGGACGTGCTGGTCATGCCGGACGGCGCGCTCCTCGTTTCCGATGACAAGGCGGGGGCGATCTACCGGATCAGCTACCGGAGACCGGAAGGGAAGAAGTGAATCGACCCTGGAGACATGGATGCGAAGCAAATAAAAAAAAGGGCTACACGAAAAAGGAAACTCAAAATAGGATGGGGGGGTTGAGGGGGGAAAATTCCGGGAGCCGACGGGAGGGAAACATGAAAAAAACGGCGATCGTTGCGGTGATGGCACTGCTTCTCGCAGGGTGCAAGGCGCCTCCCGCCAAGGAAATCAAGATCGGCCTCATCACTCCGCTCACGGGGGACGTCAAGACCTACGGGGAGTCGGTGAAAAACTCCTTCGAGATAGCGGTCGAAGAGGCCAACAAGGCAGGGGGGGTCGCGGGGATGAAGATCGTCACCGTCGTGGTGGACGACAGGAACGACCCGACGGAGGCGAGCAACGCGGCGAACCTTCTGATCCACCAGGAGAAGGTCAAGGTCATCATCGGGTCCGTCACCTCCAAGGCCAGCATCCCGGTGTCCGACCTCGCGCAGAGCAGCAGAATCCCCACGATCTCACCTACGGCAACCAATCCCAAAGTGACCGTCGCCGACGGGAAACGGAAGGATTTCGTGTTCCGGTCCTGCTTCATCGACCCGTTCCAGGGGAAGGTGATGGCGAAGTTCGCCCGGGAGACGCTTTCCAAGGAGAAGGCGGCCGTCCTGTACGACGCCTCCAACGACTACTCCAAGGGGATCGCAGAGTATTTCAGCGATGCCTTCAAGCTCATGGGAGGCAAGGTGGTCGCCTACGAATCGTACGGGAAGGACGACGTGGATTTCTCCGCGCTGCTCACGAAAGTGAGGGCTTCCGGGGCCGACGTTCTCTTCCTTCCGGATTACTACAACAAGGTGGGGCTCATCGCGAAGCAGTCCATGGAGAAGGGGATCCGGGCAACCATGATTGGACCGGACGGCTGGGATTCACCGGATCTCGTGAAGGTCGCCGGGGACGCAATCGAAGGGGGATACTTCTCCAACCATTATTCACCGGATGACACCCGCCCCGAAGTGGTCGCCTGGGTGAAGAAGTACAAGGAAAAGTTCGGGCAGACCCCGGACGCTCTGGGGACGCTCGCCTACGACGGCACCAACCTGATGTTGGAGGCGATCCGGAAGGCGAACAGCGACGACCCCGTCAAGATCCGGGAGACGCTGGCCTCGATCAAGGGATTCAAAGGCGTGACGGGGGAGTCCGCCATGGACGACAACGGGAACGCCATCAAGAGTGCCGTAATCTTGCAGATTGTGAACGGCAAGCAGAAATTCGTCAAGGTGGTGAACCCCTGACGGCGGGGCCGGGTGGAAGTTTTCCTTCAGCAGGTCATTAACGGGCTGCAAATCGGGTTCGTCTATGCCCTGATCGCCCTCGGCTACACGATGGTGTACGGCATCGTCCGGCTGATCAACTTCGCCCACGGCGATGTCTTCATGGTGGGGGCCTTTATCGGCCTGTACGCCATCGAGAGATTCCACTTGCCCCTTGCCGCCGTATTCCTTCTTGCTGTCCTCGGGTGCTCCCTCCTCGGGATCGCGATGGAGCGGGTCGCCTACCGTCCGTTGCGGATGGCGCCGAAAATCGCGTCTCTGATCACCGCCATCGGGGTTTCCCTGTTTCTCGAATACTTTACCGCGCTGCGACAGGTCTTCGGCCCGAATTTCTACTCCTTCCCTCGGCCGTTCGCCGTGACCTCCTGGGAAGTGCGCGGCATCGTGCTGACCAATATCCAGGCGATCATCTTCTTCGTTACGCTTGCCTGTCTCGGCCTGCTCCAATTCATCGTCTACCGTACCCGCCTGGGCAGGGCGATGCGTGCGGTTTCCTACGACCACGTGACGGCGGGACTCATGGGGGTCAACGTCGACCTTGTGATCTCCATCACCTTCGGGCTGGGGGCGGCCCTGGCCGGCATCGGAGGGGTGCTTTACGGCTTCGCCTATCCGCAGGTCAACACCTTCATGGGAGTCATGCCGGGACTGAAGGCCTTCACCGCCGCGGTGTTGGGAGGGATCGGGAGCATCCCCGGGGCAGCGCTCGGGGCCCTGATCATGGGGCAGTCCGAAACCCTGACCTCGGCGTATCTCTCCTCGACGTACCGGGACGGGATCGCCTTCCTCATCCTGATCCTGGTCCTCCTCCTGCGGCCCTCGGGGATCCTCGGAACCGCGCGGACGGAGAAAGTCTGAAGGTGCCATGAGAGCGTTGCTCCACCTTGCCAGGTTCCTCACGCCCTTCGCCGCGGCGACCGCGGCAGGGTGGGGGCTTTCGACAGGCGGGGTCGTAAATCCTTACTGGGTCCAGATTTTCCAGCTGGCCTGCATCATGGCCGTTTCCGCACTGGGGCTGAACGTCATCTACGGATTCACCGGCCTGTTTTCCCTGGGGCACGCCGCTTTCTACGGCATCGGCGCCTACACCGCGGCCTTCCTCATGAAATCGTACGGAGGGGAATCGCAGCTGTTCTTTCTCGCCTCGCTACTGGCCGGCGGGGGATGCGCCGCGTTGATCGCCTGGCTGGTGGGGCTTCCCACCCTTCGGCTGACCTCGGACTACCTCGGCATCGCCACGCTGGGATTCGGCGTCATCATGAAGGTTTTCTTCGACAACGCCGACAGCTTCCTCCCCCAGCTGGGCGGCGCGAGAGGCATGACGGGGATCGCGAAAATGACCACGGTTGCATGGGCGGTCATGTTCCTGGGGGTCTCCCTGTATCTTGCCCGGAACCTGATCCATTCCAGCCACGGGCGCGCGCTCGTCTCGATCCGCGAGGACGAGATCGCGGCCGGAATCGTGGGGATCAACACGTTCCGGTACAAGATGGCCGGTTTTGTCGTCGGCTGCTCCTTCGCAGGGCTCGCCGGGGGGCTTTACGCCCACCTCTATGCCTTCCTGCACCCCAGCAACTTCGATTTCTTCAAATCGGTGGACGTCCTCATGATTGTCGTCCTGGGGGGGCTGGGGAACATGAGCGGGACCCTGGTCGCCTCCTTCGGGTGGATCTTCCTCCTGGAGGGATTGCGCGTAATCCTTCCTCCCGGCTACATCGAGCTTCGCTGGGTGCTGATCCCCGTCCTCCTGATCGTCACGATGCTGCTGCGTCCCCAGGGACTTTTCGGCATCCGGGAATTCCCGCTTCTCCGGGGCGATACCGAATGATCCTTCTGGAAGCGCTCGGACTGGCCAAGTATTTCGGCGGGATCACAGCGCTTAACGGCGTTGACCTTCATCTCCGCGAAGGGGAGCTGGTGGGCCTGATCGGACCGAACGGTTCGGGGAAGACCACCGTATTCAACGTGATCACGGGGATCTACCGGCCGGACCATGGATCGGTCGCGGTCGAGGGGAAGTCGATCACGGGGCTCCCCCCCCATCGGATCAGCAGGCTGGGGATCGCCCGCACGTTCCAGAACATCCGGCTGTTCAGGAATCTTTCGGTGATGGACAACGTGAGGACCGCCTACCACCCCCATGTGCGGTACGGCCCGGTTTCCGCACTGTGCCGCGCGCGCCGGTTTTTCGAAGGGGAGAGGGAGATCCGGGAAAAGGTCATGGGCCTCCTTGCCATCTTCTCCCTGCAGGAACGGAGAGGGGAGCTTGCGAAACATCTTCCTTACGGCGACCAGCGGAGGCTGGAGATCGCCCGTGCGCTCGCCTCGGAGCCGAAGCTCCTCCTCCTCGACGAGCCCGCCGCCGGGATGAACCCGTCCGAAGTCGGGAAACTGATGGAGTTCATCCAGGAGATCCGGGAACGGTACCGGCTGACGGTCCTTCTCATCGAGCACCAGATGCGCCTGGTGATGGGGATCTGCGAGCGCGTGATCGTGATGGATTTCGGCGAAGTGATCGCACGGGGAACCCCCCTGGAGGTCCGCAACGACCCGCGGGTGATCGAGGCGTATCTCGGCCGGAATGCTTCAGGGGGAAAATAATATGAAGCTAAGGATTGGATATTGGTTTTAACTATCGATAATATAAACGTATATTACGGGAATCTTCATGCCCTGAGAGACGTTTCCCTGCGCGTGGATGCCGGGGAGATCGTGTCGCTGATCGGGGCCAACGGAGCCGGGAAGACCACGACCTTGAAGGTCGTTTCGGGCATCATCGCGCCGCGTTCCGGAAGAATCGAATTCGGCGGAAGGAGCCTGACGGGCATCCCTCAGCACAGAATCGCCCGGATGGGGATATCCCACGTTCCGGAAGGACGCGGGGTCTTCGCGAACCTGACCGTCAGGGAGAACCTGGACATGGGGGCTTATACCCGCCGGTCGGGGCGAGAAGTGACGGAAAGCCTCGAAAAGGTCTTCGCGCTGTTCCCCAGGCTCTCGGAACGGTCCGGCCAGATGGCGGGAACCCTCTCGGGCGGGGAGCAGCAGATGCTGGCGATCGGGCGGGCCATGGTGGCAAGGCCCGCCCTGATGCTGCTGGACGAGCCCTCCATGGGGCTTTCTCCGCTGCTGGTCGGGGAGATCTTCGACATGATAACGGAAGTGAACCGGAGCGGCGCCACCATCCTGCTGGTGGAGCAGAACGCCTACATGGCGCTTTCCATCGCCCGCCGTGCCTATGTGCTGGAAGCCGGAAGTATTGTCTTGCATGGGGACTCTGCCGATCTTAAAAATGATCCCAGGGTGCAGGCGGCATACCTTGGGGACTTGTCGGAGGGCAGGTGACATGACGATGGAGCGGATTTTATGGTTCGACGAGCGTATCCGTGCCGGGCATCGCCCGGGTTCCGGGACCCTTGCCGCGTATTTCACGGTCTCTCTCCGGACCGCCCAGCGGGACATCGAGTTCCTTCGGGACCGCCTCCAGGCGCCCTTGCGATACGACAAGGCGGCGAAAGGGTACTCCTACGGCGATCCCGGGTTCTACCTGCCCCAGGCCTTCTTCCGGAAAGACGAGATGATCGCCCTCCTGTTTGCCAGGCGCCTCTTCAGGGAGATCAAGCCTCCATTAAGGGAGGAAGCGGCGGCGATCTCCAGCCGGCTCGACGGACTCTTCAAGACCACGGCGTTGAAGAACGTGGAGGAAGCGGTATCCTTTGACTTCGGCCGTGGGACCGAAACATCCGGCAAGGTATTCTTCGATCTTCTCCGAGCGATCACCCAGCGCAGGCTGGTCCTGCTGCGGCTTGTTTCCCGCGAAGAAAGCGAAGCCGCCAAGCGGGAGGTCGAGCCGTTGAAGCTCCACTTTTCCCTGGGAGCCTGGCACCTCATCGGGATTTCCCGGCGGCGGAAAGGTGCGAACTTTTATCCTTTGTCGCGCATCCGGAGGGTTGAGGTGACGGGGGGACGTTTCCTGCCGTCGAAGAAACCGTTCGACGCGGACGTCCTGGTCCGCAGAGGGATCCGGGGCGGAAAGGTCCGGAATGCACGGATACGGTTCGCCCGGGGGAAGGCCGCGTGGGCGTCCGCGCAGGCATGGCACCCGGACCAGCGCCTGCAGCTTGAGCTGGACGGGTCGGTCGTGCTCGAGCTGCCGGAGGCCCTCGTTCTCGAGGTCCTCGGGCTGGTCCTCCAGCAGGGCGGGGAGGTCGAGGTGGTGGCGCCCAGGGAATTGCGGGATGCCGTCCAGGCGGAGATCGACCGGCTCAGTACGGTCTACCGATGAGAGGGCGGCTTCGGGGGATGACCAAGGAAGGCCTCCTTCTTGAAGAGGCGGAAGAGCGCGAAGATGGACGGAAACAGGAAGAGCGCACCCGCCGCGAGGGCGATCAGAATTACGCGAAGCGTTTCCGGCGGTGAGACGGCCGAAGGGATGGAGAGATCCGGGCGGACGAGGAAGGGGTATTGCGCCGCCCCCCATCCGACAAGGATGAGCGTCGCCTCTGCGGCCACACAAGCCCGCGCGAGGCCGTAAGCTCGCAAGAGCAACGCCACGTGCGAGCCGAGCGCCACCGAGGCGACGAGGAACACGACCCCCACCGACCAGTCGCTCCCCAGGAGAGCGTGGAAGAAATCGGGTGCCCCGTTCCGCGCGAGGAGGGGGACGACGACCAGGAGACCCGCTACCGCCACCGACGTCCAAAGGGCACGGATACGGAAGTCTTCCCGCAGATCCGGGTCGTCCGTCTCGAGAATCAGGTAGACCGCAGCCAGGTAGGAAAAGACCGCGAGAGTGAGGAGCCCCACCGAGAGGGGGAAGGGTGCGATCCATGCCGTGGAGGCTCCTGCCAGGATCGCGGTTTGCGCCCGGATGTCGCCGGAGGAAACCGCCCCGATGATCACGCCCAGGAGTACCGGCGTGAGGAGACTGGCCCCCGAGAAGAGCATCCCCCACCGGCCCCTACCCCCTTCCTCGTGGAGGTGATAGTGGTGGAAGGCAAAGGCCGCCCCCCTCAGCACGATCCCTGCGATCATCAAGGTGACCGGGACGAAAAGGGAAGTGGAGATGACGGCAAGCGCCTGTGGAAATGCGGTAAACAGGACCACGACCGCGACGATGACCCAGATGTGGTTCGTTTCCCAGACGGGACCGATGGCGCGGGCGATGAGGAGCCTCCGGGCGGCCGCGCGTGGTCCCCGGCCGAAAAGGTCCCAGACTCCGCCGCCGAAATCGGCCCCTCCAAGGAGCGCATAAAGAATCAGGGCGGCCAGGATGCTTCCTGCGGCGAGGGTCGGAAGATCGGGCATGGTCACTCCTTCGCCGCTCCGGCGTCGCTCTCTTCACGCGGAAAGGAGGGGCTTTGAGACACTTCCCGGCGGAGCAGCCAGGCTGCGGAGATCCCGAGGGCCAGGTAGAGCGCGGAGAAGAATGCGAAGGGAACCAGGAGCCCGCTCACGGGCGTCACCGCGTCCGCGGTGCGCATGACCCCGCGGATCACCCACGGCTGCCGTCCAAGCTCCGTGACCGTCCATCCCGCCTCCACGGCGAGGATGCCGAGCGGGCTGCAGAACACAACGGCCAGCAGGAACCGGGGATGGAACAGTTTCTTACGGCTTCTCAGGGCACACCACGCGGCAAAAAGCGAAACCGCGGCTAGCGCGGATCCGCAGGCCACCATGAGTTGGAAGGCGAGATGGACCGGCAACGGGTTGGGCCGGTCCGCATGCGGAAACGCGGCAAGCCCTTTGACCTCCGCATCGGCGTCGTGGAAAGCAAGAAGACTCAATCCCTTCGGTATCTCGATCGCATACCGCGTCGTTTCTTTTTCCCTGTCCGGTATCCCGCCGATGCGCAGGGGAGCGCCACGCTCGGTCCGGAACTGCCCCTCCAACGCCGCCAGCTTGACCGGCTGGTCCCGCGCGATGAACCGCGCGCTGAAATCCCCGCTGACCGGGAGCAGAACGGCGGCTGTCCCGCCCACTGCCAGCGCGATGGAAAGGGCGTGCCGGTGGAAGAGGTTCTCCCGGTCGCGAAGGAGCTTGTACGCGTGGATACCGGCGACCGCGAATCCGGACGCCGCGAAGGCGGCAAGCGTCATGTGGACGGCTTCGGTGGGCCAGGCAGGGTTGGCCATAGCGGCAAGCGGGTCGATCGCGGCCGGTTTTCCGTCCTTTAACAGGAACCCCGCCGGGCTGTTCATCCAGGCGTTCACCGCGACAACGAGGATTCCGGAGAGGGCGCCCCCCAGCGCCACTGCGACCCCCGAAAGAAGATGCGCCACGGGGGGGACGCGGCCCCAGCCGTACAGGTAAATACCCAGAAAGATCGCCTCTGTGAAAAAAGCGAATCCCTCCAGGGCGAAGGGGAGGCCGATGATCCCGCCGGAGAACGACATGAACCCTGGCCACAAGAGTCCCAGCTCGAAGGAGAGGACGGTCCCGGAGACCGCGCCCACTGCAAAGAGGACGGCGGTTCCGCGGGCCCAGCGCCTCGCGAGCTCCAGGAAAACCGGTTTCCCGGTCCGCAGGTGCGCCGCCTCGGCGATCACCATGAGGAGCGGCATCCCGATCCCCGCCACGGCGAAGAGGATGTGGAAGGCGAAGAGCATCGCCATCTGCGCGCGCGCGAGCAGCAGTTCGGTCAACGGAGCCTCCGGCCGCTATTCTACCTTACCGGATGGCGAGGCACTAAGGACGAAAACGGCCGGCGGGGATCGCATCGACCGCCGGAGGGACCTGCCCGGAGAGGATGTCGATCAGGCGTTGATGAAACGCCCGCTCTTCCTGAGCGCCGGGCGCGGTCAGAAGGCTCACCCGCACCTTTTTCCCTACGGGGAGGAAGTGCTGTTCAGCGATGCAGGTACGGATCATTTGCCGCGCCGCCACGCGGACGAGGTGCCCTTCCTCGGAGTTGCCGGGAGGAACGATGACGATCACATGCCCGTGTTCGCGGACCGCCCTGGCGGACTCGGTGAAGGAGTTGAGCGCCTTGCCAAGATGAACGAGAAATCCCTCCCTCTCTTCGGTACTGAATTCCGGTACCGGCCTGCCGGCCGTCGAAGTTCCCAGAAAGAGAACCGCACCGGCGGGAGGGGATCCCCCCAGGAGGGAATTGTCCAGCCAGGGTTCGAGGAGACGGGGGTCCGAAACGTCCAGGTCGCGGGTGATCTTTTCGGCGGGACGGCGCCTGGCACCGCTTGCCGCACCCGGCGTCGGCCGCGAGATGTCCACCCGGCCGGGGTTGGAAGGGTGTTCCAGCAGGGAGGTGACGACGGCACCGGCGCTCCGCAGCGCTTCGGTCTGGCCCTCCGCATTTCCCGCTTTCATGCCGATGGAAAGGAAGAGAAACGGTTCGCCGGACAGGGTTTCTCTTTTCCAGGGAGTTTCCCCCGGAAAGGAGGAAAAGGAAGGAAGCGGGGAAACCCCGATGAAGCGGTCCTCGAGGAACCGTGCGTTCTTGGCGGCGAACAGCACGGCGTCAGCCACCTGTTCGTTCGTGGGCGGGTCTTCCGGGACGGTGGCCCCGAACCATTCCCGGATGCTCGCGAACCACGATTCCAGCTCGGCGCGCCTGGCCTTCGACAGACTGCTTCCCCGGACTGCCGAAAGGAAGGCTTTTGACGAGGACCCCCGCTCCGGGACCGGAAGAGACCGGTCGAAGCAGCGGATGAAGAGCTCCTGCAAGGTTTTGGCTTCGGCACCCCGCAGATCCCGCAGGGAGCCGAGCTGCTCCGCGAACTTGCCGGCGTAATTGCGCATCACCCAGTCCATCCGCGGCCCCGCGATGAGACTGGGGGCGACGTCGGCGATCCGGACGTTTTCGTCCGCAAGGCGGGCGCTGAGGGAAAGAGTCAGCCCCTTGAGCAGGATCTTGGAAACCGTGTAGATCGTCCGGAAGAGATAGGGATGGTCCGCGTAGTGCGTGGATACGTTGACAATCGTTCCCCCGCCCGGCTGGTTCTTCATGATTTCACGAAGGAGGGAGATGGCCGTCCAGGGGCCGAGAAAGTTGGCGCGCAGCACGGCGTCCCAGCTCTGCCGGTGTTCCCGCAGGACGTCGCCGATCAGGGAGAAATCGCCGCCGGCGCCCGCGTTGTTCACGTACGCGTCGATCTTCCCGAAGCGGTTCCGCGTTTCCTCGATCAGGGCCCGCACTTTCTGGGGGCGGGAGACATCCGCGTCGATCCACAGGGACCGGCCCCCGGATCGGCGCATCGACGCGAGCGCGGCGTCCGCCGCCGCCATCTCCGCGCGCGCCTTCTCCGCATCCTCGGCGGGAACGCCCGCGATGCGGGGGTGCCGGCTCGCCGCCACCACGGTCGCCCGTTCCGCGGCGAATCGAAGGGAGATCTCCTTGCCGAGATTGCGGATACCGCCGGTCACCACGACGACCTTGCCGGCCATGGAACCGGAGGCCTCGCGGGGTTCTTCGGGAAGGCCGGCGAGGCTGTTCTGCTCGTCGGGGAGGAGGGAGGCTCCCGAAACCATCTTCCCCTCCTCGACGAGCCAAAGGACCGTCGCCGCGGTCTTCGCCGCACTCGCGCTCTTGTTCCTCCCATCCGTCCTCCCGGGGAGGATCAGTCCGAGGTTGATGTCGCTCACGTGCCCGGGCGCCGTACCCTCGGCCTGGGCTTTTCGCATTAGGGCGCGTTCCATGGATTCGGTGGCCACCGCGGGGCGGAGCATCGCCTGGAACACCTGGACGAGGTGCCGTTCCCGGATGGAGGGGACACCGGAGAGGTCCGGTCCCACGATGGCGATGGTCCCGTCGGTCCCGTCCCGGTCCATCCGGCGTTCCGCCTGCCAGCAGAGGAGACGGGGGATGAATCCGAACCGGTCCACGTACGCGCTCCACTCCTCGAAGGGAAGGTGGGTGAGGGGGCGCTTCCAGTCGACGTTGCCGGTGAAGTGGAGGAGGAGATCAACGCGGGGAAGCCTGTCGAAAAGCTCCTGCACCTCCGCCGGCCGGGAAAGGTTCACGGGAGAAACGGTCGCCATCCCCTCGCCTCCCGAGGAGTTGATCTGAAGGGCGAGCTGCTCCAGGTCCTCCGGCCGGCTTCCGGCGAGGACGACGTTCGCACCGGAACGGGCAAGCGCCCTTGCGGACGCTTCGATGAGCGGGGCGTCGTCGCCCTTGAAACCGTGAAGGGCGACCAGGGCGACCTTCCCCACCAGGTCCGGGTAACGGCCGAGGACGGCGGGTGACGGGAGAACGCCCGGAGGCTGCTCGTAGGTCACCCCGCCCATGGGGAGCCGCTGCCCGCCGATCGTGCGGCGGAATACCATATTCTGAACCTCGAGCGCCACCCTCGCGAAATCCCGGGGTTGCACGAACTCGTGCCTCACCGTCCGGTCGAGAGTGTCCCGCTCCAGCGCCTCGGGGGACACCTTCCGGCCGATCCGGGCCCGCGCCCGGGAGCCCTTGTCGAAGACCCCGGCCCCCCTCTGGATGCGTTCGGTTGCCACGGCTGCAGGGTTCAGCGACAGGACCGTGATGTTCCGGTCGGCAAGCATCCAGGCCAGGTAGTCGCCGAGGGCCAGCTTGGCGGATTGGGCGGACGTGTAGGGGAGCCGGCCCGGGTAGGCGTGCAGCACGTGCCGATGGATGCTCTCGCTGTAGAAGGTCCCCACCATGACGATCACCCCGCCCCGGGGCTGCGCCTCCATCAGCCGCGCGGCCTCGAGGCTGGCAAGCCAGGCCCCCGTGAGGTGGATGTTCACCGCATCCCGGTACGGATCGAAGTGCTCTTCCCGGTACGCCGAACCGAATTCCACGGGGCCGGAAACCCCGGCATTGTTATAGAGGACGTCGATCCGGCCGAGCTCGCGCTCGATCCGCTCGAACATTTCGCCGACGTACTTGGGATCGCTCACGTCCCCCTGGACGATCAGAGTCTGGTTGGTGAGCCCGAGGAAACGGATCAGGTCGTCCATGTCCGCCCGGGTCTCCTCCAGGGGGGCTGGCCGGCGCCCGGTGATGACGACGTTCGCTCCGCTCCGGGCGGCCTCGAGCGCGATCGCCCTTCCCATCCCGGTGCCTCCTCCCGTGATGACGACCACCTGCCCGGCGAGGAAGGTGTCCGGGTATCGGACATAGTTGTAAGAGTGGGTCCGGGAAACGACGCGGCGTATGAGATGGCTCGCGCGGGCCGGGTTCGTTTCCTCTCCGAGCGAGATGTAGAGTCTGTAGAGGCGGTCTTCAACGCCGCTGGCTTCGCAGAATGCCGCGATCTGGTCCCGGGTTTCCCGGGGGAGGGCCTGGAAAAAACGGTAGCCTTCAAGTGCTCCTTTCACCGCCACGGCGAACTGCTTGTCAATCTTGAGTTTTTCATCCGGGAAAGCGCCATCCCGAACGAACCGGCAGGCCATCAGGGCGAGGATCCCGTCTGACGTAATCCCGGCCGACATCCCGGCAAGCAACGCCTCAACGAACGACTTCTCGAAAACCCAGTGAACCCGGTCGTGGCCGTCGATGAACTTCGCCGAAGGGCGTTCCAGGTCGACGAGGACGTGGATGCTCCTCGGGGCGCCTCTTTCTCCCAAGGGGTCCGTACCCGCATCGCCGCCGTTGCCGGGGGAGAGGGTTTCCCGCTGCTTCCGCACGACGTCCGCTGCCGCATGGAGCAGGCCGGCAAATTCCCGCGCCTTGCGGCCCGCCCAAGGCTCGACCCGGATGCCGCCGCTCTCCATCCGGAGACCTTCGTACGCCGGATCGGCGTCCAGGGCGCAGGAGCGGACGGCCAGCCCGATCAGCGCGTCCGATTCCTCCTGTGCGCTCTCCGGAGTGTCGGGCGAGAGCGCGACTTTGCGCAGAATCTGCAGGGCCCGGTCGGCATCCCCCTCGTCCAGGGCCTTCCGTCCCTGCGCGATCTGTTCGCGGGCGATCTCCTCGCGCGTCGCGGCAAGGACCGTCTCCACGAGTTTCCGGTAGTTCACCCCCATGACGCGGGCCCGGGAGACCACCTCGCCGATCCTGCGGTCGTCGGGGCCGAACGCTGTGGACAGTTCGTCCATCCGGAACTCGTCCGGCTCGTAGGAAGTGCCCAGGATGCGGTCGAAGTAGGCGAAGTCGCGATCCCGACCGGCCTCCTCCGCGATGAAACGATTGAGGTCGCTGACATCGCCGCCGTCCGGGGCGGGAGGAGCAGCGTTGTATGCCGATTCGCACAGCACCGCCACCATGTGGGGCATCCCGTAGACCCACTCCACGATGGGGTGGAGGATCGCCTGGAGGAGCAGGTGCGGGCGCGTCCGCGTTTTCGAAAGGAACGCCTTGGTGAGGAAGATGCAGGGCACGGCATCCCCGCCCTCGAGGAGACGCTTTTTCCCCAGCCACAAAAGTTCCTTCCCCTTCCGGACGAGGAGGACTTCGTTGGTCGGTCGGGCGTGCTCTCGCGGAAAGCCGGTCTGTTCCTCGAAGTCGACGACCGCGACGCGGATTTCCCCTTTCTGGAGGAGGCGGGCGACCCGCTCACCGATCTTGCCGCGTGCTGCGGAGACGAGCGAACCGATGGAATCGGGGACGGTGCGCTCGCGAAGGAGGGAGAGAATCTCCTTCAGGGGGCCTGCGGGAAGGTCCGAAACCTTTCCCTCCGCCTCCTTCTCCAGGATCAGGGCGGCGATCCGGCCGATTTCCTCGAAGGTGAGCGGGCGGTCTCCGGGAGCCTTTTTCGAGATCGGCTTCGTTTCCGTCATGGAGCCTCCTGCAACGAGAGGAGCGTAAGGAAGGAAGACTGGCGGGGATCCTTGTCGAGGAACCGGTGCACCCATTCCTGCCCTGCGGGGGAGGCGGCCACTTCCCCGAATGCCCGGGCATCGTTGGCGAGGCCCGCGACGAAGCCGTTGTCGTATCCGTACCGCATCGCCCGTAGGGCTGCTTTTCCCGCGGCCCTGCGCGCCGCGCGCAGATCCCCCGCGCCTGCGGCATCCGGTTCGGGTGCGGAAAGAAGGTCCTGGACCTCCGGCCTGGCGAACAGCCGGGCGAGGGCTTCTTTCTGCCTTGCGCCTGTGCCGTCCCATTCCTTCCGTGCCAGGGATTTCCTCTCCGAGAGAACCTCCTGCGCCAGCCGGACGGCGCGGTGAAGCGCGGTCGCGGAGGGACAGAATTCGTCCGCGAGCCCGATGTCGACCGCCTCGTGTCCGTCGACGGACTCCCCGTTGATGCACATCCCCGCCGCCTTCCAGGGACCCACCAGGCGCGGGAGCCGCTGCAACCCTCCGTAGCCGGGGATGATGCCGAGCTTGACCTCGGGCTGGCCGAGGCTCGCGTTCTCCGTCACGATCCGGTAATGGGCGCTCATCGCCAGTTCGTTCCCGCCGCCGAGAGCGAACCCGTCGACCACGGCGATGACCGGCACGGTAAGGTTTTCGAGCTCCGAGAAGACGGCGATATTTCTTGCGGCAAGCGAAGCGATGGCTTCGCCCGGCTTCGCGAGGAACTCCTTGACGTCCGCCCCGGCGACGAACGATCTTCCCGCGCCGGTGACGATCAGGGCGCGCACCGGCTTCCCCTCCAAAGTGCCGAGGTCGCGGATTTCCCGCACGACCGAGGCGAGCTGGGAGAGCAGGTCTTCGCTGAGCGCATTCAGGGCGTCGGGCCGGGTGAGGGTGAGCACGGCTACCTCATCCATCAGGCGGATGCCGATGAAACGGTTCTGCGCGGGATCGGCGACGCGCAGCTTTTCGCCGAGGAAGAAATCTTCGTATTCCGAGATCGACCGTCCCGGGCGGTCCGCCTGGACGAGGGCGACGCCCTTGGGCTTCCTCATCGTGCCGGAGAGCATCCTCTGTTGCAGCTCCGGGAGTTTGGAAAGCGTGGTCACCTCCAGGTCGTCCTGCTCCATCGTGAGCCTGCCTCCGGCGAGCAGCCGGAGGACTTCCATCGCCTGCGACGAGTTGTACATGTGAGAGCCCAGGATGGAGAGGTCCGACGCCCCGCGGACGACGATATAACCGCTCGGCATGGCGTCCGCCTCGTCATAGTCGCGAAGGACGAAGGAACTGAAGTGCATCGTGCTCCGGTCCGGGCGCTCGACGACGAAATCCGGGCTCACCCTCGGCCCGAAAATCCCCCATAGCGCTTTCCCGAGAGCCTGCGCATGCTTCATGAAGCCGGCGGCGTATTCCGGGTTCAGGCGCCCGTTCGCAGTCAGCGGGTCCGGCATGTCCTCGGGCAGCGTGAAGGTGTCGCGATCGAGGATGTTCTTCGGAGGAACCCCCATCCGTTGAAGTTCCGAGGTCCCGCGTTTTTCCTGTTTCCGGGAGGCGATGACCGCCACTTCGGTCCCCCGGGCCAGGGCGGCGCGGGCGAATTTCCGGGCGTAGGCGTCGGCTCCCCAGATCAACCCCCGGCGCCCCGGCGGAAGCCCGATCTCCTCGAAGATCGACTCCGGGCTTCCCTTGCGGAAGAGGACCTGCTTCTGCCGCATCCAGACCCACCGGGCGTCCATCACGAACCGACGACCCTGGTAGAAGAATGTTTCCTTGTACTCGCCCCGAAGCCCCGCCCCGGTGGCGCCGAAGAAGGCGAGGCGCCCCTTTTCCGACAGGACGGAAACCAGGAGAGGAAAGTTGGCGCCGCCGGTGTGTTCGAAGATCGCGTCCACCGGGCCCTCCAGGTTCGCTTCAAAGACCGCGCGCCGGAACGGCTCGGTCCGGCGTTTCCATCCCTCATGATCCTCGTCGATGGAAATGGGCCCGAAGACCTCACGTGGAATTCCCGTGCGGTCCACGAAAGCGTCGACCATCCCGCGGTCGATCAGCGACCGGGCCAGATCGGGGTTGGATCCCACAAGAATCACGCGGGCCCCCAGCGCCTTGGCGATCTGCGCACCCGCGAAGCTGGTTCCCTTTCCTCCCCCCATGACCAGAACCGCTTCGCCGGGAGACACCCGGAGCCGCTCCACGACAGCGCGATACGCCGTCCCGAAAGTGAGCAGCATGGCGGCGAGCCGCTCGGGGGTATGGCGCCGCAAAGGCCCCGGGAGAGGGATCGCCCGTTCCTCGTCGAGGATTGCGAACTGGGCGTTGAACCCGTCGTGGGTCTCGTACCCGCGGATGTTCCTCCCGGTCCAGGAATCCAGGATGACCGCCTGTCCGGCCTTCACCCGCGTGACGGCGGCGCCGGCATCCACCACGATACCGAGAGCGTCGCTGCCGGGCACGTGCAGCATCGCCGCATCCCCGCGCCCGAACACGGGGACCGGAAGACCGAGGGACGCGAAGTTGGTGTTGAAGTTGGGCCCCGTCGCCAGGATGGCCACCAGGACCCGTTTCGCGTCGGAAGGACGCAGGCGGGGTGCGGAGATCGTTTCCTGCTGCAGCGCATCGGAGGGGGGACCGTAGCGGTCGCGATGGATCGTGAGCGCAACCATTCTTCCGGGAAGGGGCGTTCCCAATCGGGGCGGGGTGCCAAGAGCCCAGAGGCCGTCTGAGGGCGGAGTCGATCCGGTCAAGTGGGTTTCCTCCGAGAGTGGAATGAACGTCTTGGCATTCGTCCGAAATTCGCCGCCTTCTTTCGATTCCAAACCATTGGAATCGATTCCTCAAAATAAGTAAAATAAAAATGTAAGGGAGCGGCAAGAGCGGATAGGCGGGAACGTGCGGACCAACCTTCCAGCGGAAGGGGGTTGCGATGCTGAATCTCCTGTTCTGGGTGTTCTTCGGAGTCGGGTTCGTGGTGATGGCCGTGATGATCGTTTCGGTTTTCCGGGCGATCTGGGAGGGGAAGAAGGAGCGGGAGATCTGGAAAGGGTTGAGCGGAAAATCGTCGCTCCTCCAGAAATAACGAAGAATGCCGAAGACTTCCTAAAGGATGGCAATCGGGAATCAGGTTGACGGTTTTTTTCCCAAATTGGGTAATCTGTTACACACGTGCGGGTTGTCCACAAGGAAATCGCGCAGAAGCATATCGATAATCAATTGGTTTTTTAATTTTTATCCCAGTGGCCCAATAATTGCTTGAGATCTTTACAGATATCCAACATTTCAAATTGCGGGAATTTCACGAATTCGCAAGGGAAGACAGGCACTTCATGGGGATTTGCGGCTATCCCGTTTATCGGATGAACGCTCTCGAGAACGGTGTTGTGCGCGTCGGTTCGATCCTGGAATTTCGCCGGAGCCGTCGGAGCATGAACCGGCTTGGCCTGGCCAAGCTTGCGCAGAAGCTTTTCGCCCGGGAGCCCGGCGACATCATCGTCGTCGGCTCCGATTCCTCGCTGGAACGCGTGCAAATCTCCAGGGAGTACGAGATCGCCCTTTCCGCCGGCTGACCAGAATTTCATTGACAAACCAGAGCAATTCCATTACGAAGAAGACGGTTCATTCTTTCGGTCCCCAGTCCGGACGGTTCTCCGCGAGGAGTCGGCGCGCGGCGTTTTGTTTCATCCTGACGGGCCGAACGCATCGGGGCAGCGCATCGCCCCAAACGATCGACCCGACGGGTCGATACCAAAAGGAGAGCAGCATGGCAACGGGAACGGTCAAGTGGTTCAACGACGCGAAAGGGTACGGCTTCATCACGCAGGATGAAGGGGAGGACATTTTCGTGCACTTCAGCGAGATCTCCGGGGACGGTTTCCGGTCGCTCGCCGAAGGGCAGAAGGTGGAGTTCGAGGTGACCGCCGGTCCCAAGGGGAAGAAGGCGGCAAACGTCCGCAAAGTAGTGTGACCGCAACACCCGATCCCGCATGAAAAAGCGCCCCGGCCCCGTCCGGGGCGCCTTTCTTTTTCCTCCCCGAAAGGGGATGACACGTCGTCCCCCCTTTGTTAGATTGTCATAAAATCTTTGCGGCGGTGCCTCATGTCCGGCTCCCTAACCCCACTTTTCCGCCCGGAGCGCCTTGCCGTCATCGGCGCTTCGTCCAACCCCGAAAAGATGGGTTTCCAGATCTTCAGGAACATCGTGGAAGGCGGCTTCCGGGGGGAGATCCTTCCCGTCAACCCGAAAGGAGAAACGATCCTTGGCAGACCCTCCCTGAAATCGGCGGCGGACCTACCGGCGGGCACCGACCTGGCCGTTCTCATCATCCCGGCGAAACTCGTGCCGGGGACCCTTCTCCAACTGGGGGAGCGGAACATCCGTGCGGCCATCGTCATCAGCGGCGGTTTCGCCGAATCGGGCGAGGAGGGCGCGGTTCTCCAGGCGGAGCTCGCCCGGAACGCCGCACGATGCGGGATCCGCGTGGTGGGTCCGAACTGCCAGGGGGTCAATTACCCCTACCACGGCCTGTGCGCGTCGTGGCCCCTCATCACACGGAGAGGCGACATCGCATTCGTGTCCCAGAGCGGCACGGTGGGCGCTGCCATGATCGACTGGGCATCGGAGGACGGGCTCGGGTTCTCCGCGTTCGTGAGCATGGGGAACCGGGCCGACGTGGACGAGGCGGACCTGATCGAATTCTTCGCCGAAGACCCGAACACGAAGGTGGTTTCCCTCTACATCGAGGGAGTCAAGGACGCGGGAAAGTTCCTCGCCGCGATCCGGAAGTGCAAGAAACCGTTGGTGATCTTCAAGGCCGGGCGAACGGAGCGAGGGAGAAAGGCGGCGGAATCCCACACCCGGTCGCTCGCCGGCAGGGACGAGATCTACGACGCGGTGTTCCGGCAGTTCGGCGTTCACCGGGCGTCCTCCCTGGAGGATCTCTACGATTTCTCCAAGGCGCTCGCCTACCTTCCTTCCCCGGCGGGACCCAGGATGCTGATCGTCACGAGCTCGGGGGGGTCCGCCATCATCGCCACCGACGTTGCGGAAGAGGAGGGATTCCGGGTCACCCCCTTGCCGACGGAGCTTGCCGCGCGCCTGAGGGAAATGCTTCCCGCGCACTGCATTGTCGGAAACCCGCTGGATCTCACCGGCGACACGGACGCCGCGCGATACAGGAAGGTCCTGGAGGCGTCGGAGAGCCATTACGACGTCGTCATGCCCATCTTCGGCGACCCGATCCCGGGGGCCAGCGAGGTGATCACCCCCGGCCGCTGCGAACTCGTCGCCTACCTCGGCGGAGCGGATGTCGAACGGGAGGAGCGGGCTCTGCTGCACGAGAAGAAGATCGCGGTGTTTCCGACCCCGGAGCGGGCGGTGCGCGCCCTTTCCTGCCACGCCCGCTTCCGCAGGAAGACTTTTCCACTGGACTCCGGAACACCGGAGGCCGCGAAGAGGGAAACGGACGGACGCAAAGCGCTCACGCCGGTCGAATCGATGCGCCTTCTTGCGGAGTCGGGATTCCCGGTGATCCCCTCACGGCACGCGATAAACGAGGAAGAGGCGGTTGCTGCGGCCCGCGGGATCGGTTATCCCGTGGCGGTCAAGATGAACTCCCCGGACGCCACGCATAAAAGCGACATCGGCGGGGTGATCCTCGACGCGGCCGACGAGCCGGCCGTCCGGCAGGCCTGTCGGAACATTTCCCAATCCGCGAAGCGGGCGGGCGCGCGGGACGAAGGCGTGCTGGTAAGCGCCATGGCCTCGCCGGGGCGGGAGGTGATCGTCGGTGTGATCAGGGACCTGCAGTTCGGGCATGCCGTCATGTTCGGGATGGGGGGGGTCCTGGTGGAGGCCCTGAGGGATGTCTCGTTCCGAATCGTGCCTATTGCGGAGAAGGATGCGGCGGAAATGGTCGACGAAATCCGGGGAAGCCGGCTTCTGCTGGGGTACAGGGACGGAAAGCCCTCCGACGTGGGCGCCATCCACAGGCTTCTCGTGCAGGTTTCGGATTTCGTGGCGAGGCACCCGGAGATCGAGGAACTGGACATGAACCCCGTCATCGTGCACGAAAAGGGGCTGCAGATCGTGGATGCCAGGGTGATTCCCGCCGGCGGGGCGTAGACAAGAATGCGCGTCGGGGTGCCCCGGGAGGTCAAACCGGGGGAAAACCGGGTGGCATTGACGCCGCACGGCGTGGAGGCGCTGAAGGGTGCGGGGGACGACGTGCGGGTCCAGGCCGGAGCCGGCGAGGAAAGCGGCTTTCCGGACGCCGAATATGCGGCGGCGGGCGCGAGCGTGGTTCCAACCGCTGCCGATGCGTGGGAGACCGACCTGGTCGTAAAGGTCAAGGAACCGATCCGGCAGGAATTTCCCTTCCTTTCGGTAAAATCCGCTCTTTTCACCTATCTTCACCTGGCTGCCTTGCCGGAACTTACCGACGTGCTCCTGGAAAGCCGGGTGACGGGAATCGCCTACGAAACGGTTTCGGATGGAGGGAGACTGCCGCTGCTTCGCCCGATGAGCGAGGTTGCGGGGATCCTCGCGGTGCAGGTCGGCGCGAGGGCGCTGGAGAAATCGTGCGGAGGCAGGGGAGTGCTGCTGTCGGGGGTCGGCGGGGCGGCACCCGCACGGGTCGTCGTGATCGGCGCCGGCAACGCGGGAAGGAGTGCCGCGCGGACCGCCGCGGGGGTGGGGGCGGACGTGGCGATCCTCGACCTCTCGCCGTCGATGCTCGTCCGAGCGGCCGGGGAGATCCCGGGCCGCGTCCGGACGGTTTTGTCCTCGCCGGAAGCGATCTCCTCGGAGGTCGCGGAGGCCGACCTGGTGATCTCCACCGTGCTCATCGCTGGGGAGAAGGCGCCGGTGCTCATTTCCCGTGAGATGCTCCGAAGGATGAAGCGGGGGGCGGCGATCGTCGACATCTCCATCGACCAGGGGGGATCGGTGGAAACTTCCCGGCCGACGACGCACGCGGCTCCCTACTATGTCGAGGAGGGAGTGGTGCATTACTGCGTATCCAACATGCCGGCGGCAGTACCCCGCACCTCCACGGTGGCGCTGACTTCCGCCACGCTTCCATATGTCCTGGCGCTGGCCCGCGACGGGATCGAGGATGCGCTGCGGAAGGACCCGGGTTTGATGGCGGGTCTCAACACCTTCCGGGGAAAGGTGACCTGCGAGGGGGTCGCGCGGGCGCTTGGCAAGGACTATACTCCCCCGGAATCGCTCCTTTAATCACTGAAGGCGCTACGCCGAATCCCCCTTCGCCTTCGCCGGACACTCCTGTCGCTGCCCATAATGGGAATTACGTGTTGCCCGCTTTGATGCGCTCGACGAGGGCGCGGACCTGGGCGCGGGTGGACGCCCTGTCCCCGGAGTTGTCGATGACGTGTTCCGAGGCCCGCGCCTTCTCGTCGGGGTTCATCTGGGCGGCGATCCTTCGCAGGGCCTGCTGATCGGAGATGCCGTCCCGCTCCACCAGTCGACGCACCTGTTGCATCCTGCCGCAATGCACGGCAATGACGGCTTCGAAGCGTGCCCGGCGGCCCGTTTCATGGATGAGCGCGGCATCGACAATGGCGATCCTGTGTCCCTCCGATTCGAGGCGGTGGATCTCGGCGGCGATCCCGATCGCGATCTCGGGATGGGTGATCTCCTCCAGCTCCGCACGTTTTGCGGCGTCGGAGAAGACGATGCCGCCGAGCTTCTTGCGGTCGATCCGGCCGTCGGGAAGGAGGACCTCCCGCCCGAACCTCCGGACGATCGCCTCGTAGGCGGGTCGGCCGGGAGCCGTGACCTCCCTGGCGATCCGGTCGGCGTCGACAACCGCCAGCCCCTCCTCCCGGAACATCCGCGACACCGTGCTCTTCCCGGTCCCGATGCCGCCTGTCAGGCCGAAAACCCGCATGGCGGAATTATATCAGCGGGAGGGTCGTTGACAATGCGGCTGCCGGGGTGGTACGTTCAGAACGGAATGAATTGTCATTCATTATTTTCGAGAGAGGAGACACGATGGCCGAGACCACGGTGACAGGATTTTTCGAGTCGCTCCAGGAAAAGCTCGCGAAAGACCCGGCGAAGCTCGCTGGCCTCAGCTGCGTCTATCAGTTCCGGGTCGGAGATGCAAGCTACAACGTGACGTTCGTGGACGGGAAAGCGGTAGTGGCCAAGGGAGAAGCCTCCGCCCCGAGCTGTACCGTCACGATGGCCGAAAACGATTTCCTCGCCCTGTTGTCGGGAAAGCTCAACGGCCAAATGGCCTTCATGACGGGGAAGCTGAAGGTCGCCGGCGATTTCGGGCTCGCGCTCAAGCTGGAATCCCTCCTCAAGGCGTGACGACGAAGGATCCTGCCCCCATCGCGGGAAACCTCTACCGAAAAGCGGCGGAGATCCTCGCCTCCCGGGGGAACGCGGTCGCGCTGACCGGGGCCGGCATCTCCGTGGAGAGCGGGATCCCCGCCTTCCGCGGCGCACAGGGGATGTGGGAGAGGTTCGACCCTGCGGAATATGCGACCATAGGGGCCTTCCTCCGGGATCCCGGGAAAGTCTGGGAGATGCTCGCGGAAATGATCGAGGTCCTGACGCGCGCCGCACCGAACCCCGCGCACCAAGGCCTTGCGGAGTTGGAGAGGATGGGAATCCTGCGCTCCGTCATCACCCAGAACGTGGACGGGCTCCACCAGGCAGGGGGGTCCCGGAGGGTGATCGAGTTCCACGGCAACCCGCGGGAACTGGTCTGCGTGGACTGCTGGAAGCGGTATCCCTCCTTGCGGAAAATCGCGGAGGGGATCCCTCCGCGGTGCGGCTGCGGGGCGATCCTCAAACCCGACATCGTGTTTTTCGGCGAGTCGATCCCGTGGATGGCGCAGGAGCAGGCCGAGGAAGAGGCCCGGACCTGCGGGGTACTGCTCGTGATCGGCACCTCGGCGCAGGTCACGCCGGCATGCGACATCCCGCGGATTTCCAAGGAGCACGGGGCGTTCATCATCGAGATCAATCCCGAGGAGACCTCCCTGACGCGCTCCGTCACCGACCTGCACATTTCCGGAACCGCATCTTCCTCCATCAACGGCTTGCTGGAGGAGGTTCGCCGTCGGATTGCCGGGAAGGAGGGAGGGAAAGAAAAACATTAAAACTTTTAATATCCATTAAACAATTTTGGCAAAATCCGCCTCGCTTTGTAAGTGCCCTCTAATCAAATCAGCCACTTGGAAGTATATTTTGATTGGCATCGCTCTTGCTGTAATCCCATTGCAGAGAGGTTTCGGCATGAAGAGGCGACAGGGATTCACCCTTATCGAGACCACGATCGTGATCATGATCATCGGAATCGGAGTGATCATCGCTATCCCGAACATGCAGCGCTGGGTGTATCGATCGAATTTCTCCGGGTTCCAGCGCCAATTCTACTCGGAATGCCAGGAGGCGAGGACCCGTGCGCTGTCCTCCCAATTCCAGCATCGCATCGTGATCGATCTCACGGCCCAGAGCGTTTTACTGGAAAGGGGCAATCTAGGGACGGGTTCCACCGCCTGGACGGCCGTCCGGTCAACGATCCCGGTGCCCGCGGGTTCCTTCATCGACAACGTCCTGACGACACAAGGCGCGGTGACGACGAATGCCGTCGGGACGGCAACGATCCTGTTCAATCCGGCGGGCGACACCTTCCCTCTGGACCTTGCCCGTATCTACATCCGCAGTTCGGTCGGCGACCAGTACACGATCCGGATCTTCGGCTGGACGGCGAAAACGAGGTTGGAGAATGGCTGGACGTAATTCCCGTGCCGGTGAGGAAGGGTTTTCCCTGATCGAGGTGCTCGTCTCGCTTGCGATCCTGGCGGTCGGACTCCTGGGACTGGCGTTGCTTCAGGTAACGGCCATCAAGGGGAACGCCACCGCATCCAAGTCGACCGTCGCCACTGGGCTGGCCCAGGACAAGCTGGAGTGGTTCCGCAATAGCGGATGGGATAATATCTTATCCTCCACCGGACTCGACAACTCCTCGGTACCGATGATCCCGGCGTACGCGAATTTTCCGGGGGCGGAAGGGGATAGCAGGTCCGTCCGGGGGACGCCATTCTACAGGGTATGGTTCGTCAACAGCAATCCCGCCAACACGTTCAAGACCATCACCGTATGGTGCTGCTGGCGGGACGACCGCGGGAACTGGCACAACGTGATGCTGGTCACCCAGCGCACCCCCTTGGGAACCTGACGATGCGACTCGCAGGAAGGAGCGGATTCACTCTCGTCGAGGTCCTGGCGGCCGTGGCGATATTGACGATCGCGATGGCCGCGGTATTTTCCACGTTCGATTTCCAGCAGAAATCCTACACCACGCAGAGCAGGATCGCCGAGATGCAGCAGAACCTGCGGCTGGCTGAGGCGTACCTCGATCGCGACATCCGGATGGCCGGGTACGGGATTCCCTCGGCCGGGGCGCCCGAAGGGGTGACGGTTCCCGTCGGCCTTCTTCCGTCGGGGACCGCGATCCGCACCCTGTTCCCCGTCGACAGCACGGCGGGACCCGACTCCCTGTATATCCTCTATCTCTATGATATGGATACCAACCAGCCCCCCACCACGAACACCAACATCATGCTGAGTGGCTCCGGACAAGTCAGTGTGGCCAGCATTTCCGGCTTCCTGGCGGGGGGGGGAGAACTGGTCCTCATCACCGACGGCATCACGGCGGACCTGTTCGAAACTTCGGCTGCGGCAGGCGGTGTGCTGACGTTCGGGGGCGGAATGAACTACAACACCGCTGCACACCCGAAATTCCCCGCCGGGGGTTATGGGGTCGGCCCCCCCGCTTCCACGGTCGCCAAGGCGCGGTTCCTCCGGTACTTCATCGACAGCGTGACCGACCCGGTGCACCCGACCTTGATGGTGGACCGGATGATGGCGGGGCAGGCCCCGCAGCCCGTGGCCGACGACATCGAGGACATGCAGTTCCGGTACGGCCTGGACACAACGGGGACACCGGATGGCATCGTGGATACCTGGGTCGACAACGTCACCACCGCGCAGATCACGCAGATCCGGCAGGTCCGCATTTTCCTCCTCGCGAGGACGCGCACACAGGAAACGGGTTGGAACGAGATACGTCCCGCCCTTGGGAACAGGGCCGCCGGGACGACGGCGGACGGGTACAAGCGCAGGATCCTGGACAAGGTCGTCCACGTCCGGAACTCGGGACTCCCATGAAGGAGACGACGCGGATGAACCGGCGAGGCAACGCAATGATCATCACGATGATGCTGCTGGTGATCCTCACAGCGATAGGGGTCTACGCGGTCAGCATCACGACCACCGAGATGGACATCACCCTGCATTCGCGCGTGGGGACGATTTCGCGGAATGTTGCCGAGGCAGGGGTGTATTTCGGGATCGATGCGGTCCCGATCACATTCGACAGCGCGGCCCCCGCCTTCCAGACCCTCACCGTGGGCCAGAACATGACGGCCACCTACAGGGTGACATCGGGCATCTCGGGGGCCCTCGTGATCCAGCCCGGGTACGGGGCGAACTTCCGCTTCGCCAATTACGACGTGACGTCGACCCTATCCGCGCCGCCGTCCGGGTTCACCGCCAGTGGCCGGGTGGATGCGACCGTCAATTACGGCCCCATCCCGGCCGGAACGTCCTACTAGTATCGGAAATCCAAGGAGGTACCCACCATGACGACCGCACGATTCGGTTCCTTACGGCCCCTCTTGATCGCGGGCTTCGCGTTCGCCGTCTCTCTCGGGGGGGTCCCGCCGCCTTCCTTCGCGGACGACTCCGACATCTTCCGGTTCCGGGCCACTCCGAACGTGCTCGTCATCGTGGACGACTCCGGATCGATGGCCCGAACGTACGGCGGTACCGAGGTGGGAGACCTCGACGGCCAGACCCGGGCAGCCTTCGGGGGGACCGGGACCCAGACCAGCAGCCGGGTCGACGTCGCCTACCGCGTCCTGTACCAGCTTCTCAATGGAAACGGCTCGGTACCCAGCGGTCTCACATCGTCCTTTCCCACCCAGCGATCCCACGTCTCCCCGGACGGATCGGGAACGGACGGGCTGAAATACAACCAGAACCTGACAAGCGCCGACGAGGATGCCGTGAAGCTGCGGCTGGGTCTGATGATCTACGGCCCCAACATCACCTGGCCCAGTTCCGGGTCCCCGACGTTCCAGTACATCCGCGTTCCCGTCCAGATCAACGGGACGGACAACAACCTCCCGCCGTTCAACACCAGCTACTCCTCCTTCTGGAGCGCGATCAAGAACAACCTGACCCCGGGGAACAACCCGACGCCGATGGCGCGTTCCCTGGAAGCGGCCCGAAGACGCTATTTCCCGATTGCGGCGGCCAGCGACAACTCCACTGCGTGCCGGATGAAGTTCGTCGTCCTCATCACGGACGGGGAGGACACGATCGCCGCCAGCGGATCCGGGAACGTGCCGAAATATTACGGCCCCGGCGGCTCCCAGCCCGACGCGACGACCGACACGAACTACGGGATATTAGCCAACTTCAATGCCAATGGGTATCCCGGATCCACCAATACCGGACAGAAGGCGCGCAACACCGAGAGCATCTCCCAGGCGAAGCTGCTGGCGGACGACAACGTAATCCTCCTAGTCGTCGGGATCGGAATGAAGCGGGATAGCGCGGGGAACGACGTTCCGCATCTGAAGGTCCTCCGGCAGGTCGTGCGGCGCATGGCCGAACAGAAAAACATCGATCTCTCGGCCGCGGAGTATACATACGTGGCACAGAACGGGGACAACACCGCCATCGGCGCGGGGAAGACCTTCTTCGCGGAAGACGCGACCGAACTGCTGGCCGCCCTGCAGCAGGTCTTCGACACGATCATCATCCAGGCGTACTCCTTTACCGCTCCCGTCGTCCCCGCGGTGCGGACGACGGACTCCAACCGGCTCTATCTCTCCACCTTCCGGCCGGACAACCCGCCGGAGACGTACTGGGAGGGGGCGTGCAAGTCGATCAACCTGAACGTGGACGGTTCCATCCCCGCGGATCTCGATGCCGCAACGAACTGGGATGCGGGAAGCAAGCTCAACAGCACGAACCGGAACTACTCCACGAATCCCCGGAAGGTCTACACCGCCTCCGTTTCGGGGACAACGTGGTCGCGGCAGGAGTTCTCGAACTCGAACGGCTGGCTCGACAACAACATCCTCGCCGTCCCGTCGGCTGTGAAGGCCAGTCTGGTCGACAATGTCGTCCTTCGGGCCTCCAGTACGAAGCGCCTGGGGGACATCTTCCACTCGACGCCGGTGGTCGTGGGCGCACCGAGCCTTTTCTTCACCGCCCCCGGTTTCAGCACCAACGTGGGCTCGGGCACCAGCTTCCTGCAGGATAAGATCCACCGGCAGCGGGTGATCTACGCAGGGTCCAACGACGGGATGCTCCATGCGTTCAACGCCGGGATCTGGGATACAACTTTAAGTCCACCTGCCTACAACGCCGGAGGGGTTGGGGGGGGGAATGAACTATTCGGGTACATCCCGAACAACCTCCTGCCCAGCCTCAAGAACATGACGGTGACCACCACCTCGACCCACCAGTACATGGTGGACAGCTCGCCGAAGGCAGCGGATGTCTGGCTCGACGCCGACAACGACGGCCTCCAGGAGACCCTGGAGTGGAAGACCGTCATCATCACCGGGGAGCGGAAGGGCGGCAGGGGGCTGTTCGCGCTGGACATCACCTCGCCCGAGAACCTGGACTCCGTCAGCGACCCGTATCCGGTCCCCCTGTGGGAAATCACGAACGCCACCGTCCCGAACTTCGGACAGACCTGGTCGGAGCCGTTTATCGGCCGGGTCAAGATCCGGGAGGGAACGGACGTCAAGGACCGGTGGGTGGCCTTCGTCGGCGGGGGGTATTGGCACAACACGACGCTCTCCGCCAACGCCGCGGCGGGAGCGACCTCCATCAGCGTGGTCGACTCGACAGGGTTTCCCTCCTCGGGCACGGGGATTCTCTCCATCGGCACCGAGGGGGGGATCAACTTCGGATCGTCGTCCACTACGTCCATCACGGGGATTCCATCCTCCGGAACCGGCCGCATCACCAGAGCCCACACGGCGGGAGAGGTGGTCTCGTCCTCCGGCATCGCCAGGGGTTTTTATGTGGTCGACATCAAGCTGGGGAAGGTCATCTGGAGCCTGGAGGCCTCGTCCGCGAGCGACAATGCCGTGGCGTATCCCATGACCTCCGGACCGGTGGGGGTCGACAGCGACAACGACGGGTTCCTCAACTTCGTCTACATCGTGGACCTGGGCGGTCAATTGTGGAGATTTAATGTCGGGACCCCCGCCACGTTCGACAACGTTTCGAATCTCATCACGGGAACCGAATGGAGCGGCGTCCGGTACTTTGCCGCCTCACCCTCGACGACTCCCACCGTCCAGAGGAGCTTCCACCGGGTGGAGGTCGCCTTCGACGCGGGGTTCAACCGGTGGATCTTCTTCGGCACCGGCGACCGCGAAAAGCCCGAGAACACGGGAACGGGACGGATCTACGCCATCCGTGACGACGGGACCGTGCCGTCTACGCCATACAGCGAATCGAACCTGAGCAACTTCACCTCGGTCATCGCCAACGTGGACAGCACGGTTACCGGAACCGTGACCCCCACGCAGAAAGGGTGGTACGCGGTGATGCCCAACACGAACGAGAAGGTGCTCTCCGACCCGGTCCTGTTCAACGACGTGCTCTTCTTCTCGGCCTTCCGATCCGAGACGACGAACCTGTGCATGGGTGGAGGGGAAGCGAGGCTCTATGGCATCAGGGCCTCCCTGTCCGCTTCCACGGGGACGTCCGACATGTCGGCGGGGGCCGGTGGGTTAATCCCCGCGAGCGGAACCACACGCGTCCGCAGCCGCCTGCTCGATTCCGGCGGTATCCCGAGCAGTCCCGTCGTCTCGATGAGCGCTTCCGGCGGCGCCAGTCTCTACATCGGAACGACGAACGCCGCAAGGGTGCAGTCGTTCGCGATCGACTCTCCCGCGGCGTTCAAGCGCCTCAGGAGATGGAAGGAGTTCATTTCCCAGTGACAACGGCTCGCCCGGCGCTGTTTCTTGCGGCTTTCCTGTGGATCATTTTTTCCGGGTGCGGGAGGGGAGGGGAGAAGCAGCCCCCGCCCCCCCATCCCCCGGCTCCGGTTCCCCAGGCGACGCCCGCTCTCCCCTCGCCCGCGGAGAGCACTCCGGCAAGAACGGCCGAGCCGCGGATCAACGCGAGTCTCGTGCTCGCCCCCGACAACCCGGATGCGGAAAGCGGGGTGCGGGCAAGACTGGCAGGGATCCCTCCGGAGGTCGCCGTGCAGTGGAAAAAGGTGAGCTGGTTCATCAACGGGACGGGATTTCCCGGCGAAAGGGAACGGCTCCCGGCCGGTATGATTCGGAGGGGCGACCGCGTGCAGGCCATTGCCGAGATCGAAGCGGGCGGGAAGACGGAGATCCTGACCAGCCATGAGATCACGGTTCGCAACTGCCTGCCCGAGGTGCTCTCCGCAGCGTTGTCCAACATGGAGCCGAAGACGGGGCAGGAGGTGCGCGCCCTCGCGTCCGGGAAGGACGCAGACGGGGATCCGGTGTCCTTCCGGTACCGGTGGTTCCTGAACGACAAAGAGGTGGAAGGCCAGTCCATGAACGCCCTTTCCCTGGAGAAGGTGCCGAAGGGGACGTGGGTGCACGCCGAAGTCCAGGCGTTTGACGGCATCTCCCCCGGTTCGAAGCGGTTCACCCCGAAGGTTCTCGTGATCAATTCCCCCCCCACGGTGGAGCAGGTCGCCATCACGCGGGGAACCGGGGGGTATTTCACGGCCAATCTCCGTGTCCGAGATGCCGACGGCGACCCGGTCACCATTCTCGCGAAGTCGCTCCCCGATGGGATCGATCTTTCCGAGACCGCTCTTTCCTGGAGGGAATCCGCCCTGCCGCCGGGGAAAGATGCACCGGTCGTCCTCCTGCTCTCCGACGGGGACGGGGGAGACGTGGAATACTCGTTCCGGCTGATCGCCAGTCAAAAATAGCGTCGACGGTAAAGCCCCTTCTCGCTTATAGTAATCCTTCACGATGAAGGAACGAAGGAAGACCCGCCTCATTCGCGTGGGCGACGTTCGCGTGGGCGGCGGCGCGCCGATATCCGTGCAGAGCATGACCAACACGGACACCCGGGACGTGCGGGCGACGATCGGCCAGATCCGGTCGCTCGCCCGGGAGGGGTGCGAGATCGTCCGCGTCGCGGTCCCGGACGAGGCCGCCGTGCGGGCGTTCCGGAGGATTCGGGCGGCTTCGCCGATCCCCGTGATCGCCGACATCCACTTCCATCACCGGTTTGCCATTGCCTGCGCGGACGCGGGGGCGAACGGCTTACGGATCAACCCCGGGAACATCGGGGGAGAGGAACGGACCCGGGAAGTCCTTTCCGCCGCGCGGGCGAATGGCATCCCCGTGCGGATCGGCGTGAACGCCGGCTCTCTGGAGAAGGATCTCCTGCGCAAATACGGAGGGCCGACCCCGAGGGCGCTGGCGGAGAGCGCCGCGCGCTGGGTCCGGTTCTGCGAAAAGGCCCGCTTCACGCGGCTGAAATTCTCCCTGAAAGCCTCCGACGTCGTTGCCACCGTCGAGGCGAACCGCCTGTTCTCCCGCCGATTCGATTACCCCCTCCACATCGGGGTAACCGAGGCGGGGACGACGTTCTCCGGCACCGTGAAATCGGCCGTCGGCCTGGGGATCCTCCTCTCGGAAGGGATCGGCGACACCCTGCGGGTTTCGCTCACCGGCCCCCCCGAGGAAGAGGTGAGGGCGGGGTGGCAGATCCTCAAAAGCCTCGGGCTGCGGGAGAGGGGGCCGGACTTCATCTCCTGTCCGACGTGCGGAAGGGCTTCGATCGACGTCACGGGAATCGCGCTGGAGGTGGAGCGCCGTCTCTCGCGACTTGAGGTCCCTCTCAAGGTGGCCGTCATGGGGTGCGCGGTCAACGGGCCGGGAGAGGCAAGAGAGGCCGACGTCGGGGTTGCGGGCGGCAAGGGGGAGGGGTTGATCTTCGTGAAGGGGAAGATCATGAAGAAGGTGAAGGAAAAAGAGATCGTGGCCGAGGTGGTCCGGCTTGCGCGTCGCCTGGCCGCTTCGGGAAGGAGAGCCCGTTGATCCGGTACTCGAACTACCTCATGCCGACTTCGAAGGAGACGCCGTCCGACGCGGAAGTGGCCAGCCACCGGCTGATGCTGCGCGCCGGGATGATCCGGAAGGTGGCGTCCGGCATCTACAACTACCTGCCCGCCGGTCTTCGCGTCCTGCGCAAGGTGGAGCGCATTCTCCGGGAGGAGATGGACCGGGCGGGGGCGCACGAGGTGCTGATGCCTGCCCTGATCCCGTCGGAGCTGTGGAAGGAGAGCGGCCGCTGGGAGGCATACGGCAAGGAGCTGCTCCGGGTCAAGGACCGGGCCGACCGCGAGTTCTGCCTGGGGCCCACGCATGAAGAGGTCATCACGGACCTGGTGCGCAGGGAGATCCGGTCGTACCGCCAGCTGCCGATGAATCTCTACCAGATCCAGGACAAGTTCCGGGACGAGATCCGACCTAGGTTCGGGCTGATGCGTGGGAGGGAGTTCTTCATGAAGGACGCCTATTCCTTCGACGCGGACGAAGAGGGGGCGGCGGAATCCTACCGGAAGATGTACGAGGCGTACCGCCGGAGCTTCAGGAGAATGGGCCTGGAATTCCGAGCGGTGGAGGCGGACACGGGGTCGATCGGGGGGAGCAGCTCCCACGAGTTCATGGTGATCGCGGATTCCGGGGAGGACGCCATCGTCTCCTGCGAGGCCTGCGAATACGGTGCGAACGTCGAAAAGGCGGAGTGCGCGACCCCAGGAGACCGTCCCTCTGCCTGCGGCGGCGCTCTCCGCACGGCCCGAAAGGTTTCCACCCCCGGGAAGCGGACCATCGAGGAGGTTGCCGGGTTCCTCGGAATCGAACGCGGTGCCTTGATCAAGACGCTGGTGCTCGAAACGGACAAGGGAGACGTTGCCGTACTGGTCTCCGGCCGGTACGAGATTAACGAGGTCAAGGTCAAAAACCTTCTTGGCGCCGACTGGGTCCGCCTTGCGGCGGAGGAGCGCGTTCGGGCGCTGACCGGCGCGCCGTCGGGGTATGCAGGTCCGGTGGGTCTCTCGATGCGGCTTCTGGCCGATCACTCCGTCCGGCGGATCGCGGCAGGCGCGACCGGCGCCAACGAGAAGGACGCCCATTGGGTGGACGTGGTCCCCGGGAGAGACTTCTCGCCGGAGGCGTATGCGGACCTGCGGCTGGTAACGGAGGGAGATCCCTGCCCGAGATGCGGAGGAGGCTTGCGCTTCTCCCGGGGGATCGAGGTGGGCCACGTCTTCCGGCTCGGCACGAAGTACAGCAAGGCGCTTTCCGCAACGTACCTGGACGCGGCGGGAAAAGAGCAGGTGATCGTGATGGGGTGCTACGGGATCGGTGTCGGGCGCACGGCCGCCGCCGCAATCGAACAGCACAATGACGCCGACGGCATCCTCTGGCCCATCTCCATCGCGCCGTTCGAGGTGATCGTCGTCCCGGTGAACAGGAAGCACGAGAGGCTGGCTCGGGAAGCTTCGCTGGCGGCGGAGGAACTTTCTTCACGGGGAATCGAGGTCCTCCTGGACGATCGGGACGAACGCCCGGGGATCAAGTTCAAGGACGCCGACCTCTGCGGGATTCCCCTGCGGGTGACCTTCGGGGAGAAGAACTTTGCGGCGGGCTACGCGGAAGTCCGGGACCGGAAGACGGGGGAGACCGACCGGGTGGAGATTTCCCGGATCGTGGAAACCGTGGCGGCGGCGGTGGAAGCGAAGAAAAAGGAGTGCTCTCCATGAAAGAGCGGATCATCGTGGCGCTGGACACCGACTCACCGGAGGCCGCCCTGGCGGCCGTTTCCGCCCTGGCGGGGGAGGTCGGTCTCTTCAAGGTGGGGATGGAGCTGTTCCCGCGAGGGGGGCCGGAGTTGGTCGAGAGGATCCGTGCAACAGGCGCCGAGGTCTTCCTCGACCTGAAGTTCCACGACATTCCCAACACGGTTGCCGGCGCGGTGAGGTCCGCCGTGGCACTGGGCGTGAAATTCGCGACCGTCCACGCATCCGGCGGGAAGGCGATGCTCGCCGCGGCCGCGGCCGCCGCGGAGGGCAGCGGGACGACGCTCCTCGCGGTCACGGTCCTTACCAGCCTTGACGACGCGGACCTCTCCTCCGTCGGATTTGCCCTGCGCGCGGCGGAAGCCGTGGATCGGCTGGCGGGACTCGCGGTGGATGCCGGGATCGGGGGCATCGTCTGCTCGGCAAAGGAAGTTGCCGCCGTCCGTGCTCGCGTGGGGAAGGAGGTCGTTCTGGTCACCCCCGGCGTCCGGCTTCCCGAGGATTCCGTCGGGGACCAGAAACGGGTGGTGACCCCATTCGAGGCGGTCCGGGCCGGTGCGAATTATATCGTCGTCGGACGTCCCATAACGAAAGCGTCCGATCCCGTGGCGGCGGCGCGGAAATTCGCCTCGGAGATGAGACGGACCCTCTGATGCGGAAAGCCTCCAGGTGAGCCCGATGTGGATCACCGGCAGGCATCCGGTGGAGGAGCTGCTCGCATCGACGCGGCAGAAGCCCCTTCGGCTGCTGCTCTCCGGGTCGGTTTCTCCGGAAGTCAAGAAGGGTCTCGCGGGCAGGGCATCGGTCCTGGGGATCCCGTGCCTTGCGTGTCCAAAGGAGGAGTGGGAGCGGCGCACGGGGGAACGCGGAGGACCGGGGATCGCGGCCGAGCTGGGGGAATACCGGTACGCGGATTTTCACGAGTGGGTTGCGGCGCTTCCCGGGCGCGCAACGGTTTTCCTGCTGGACGGGATCACCGACCCGCACAACCTGGGCGCCATCCTGCGCAGCGCCCGCGCCTTCGGTGTCGACGGGGTAATCGTTCCGAAGGACCGGTCCTGCCCGGTGACGGCGGCCGTCTTCCGCGCCTCGGCCGGGGCGGCGGCGCATGTCCCCATCGCGCAGGTGACCAACCTTGCGAGGACGGTCGAAACGCTGCAGGAGGACGGCTTTTGGCTGTACGCGGCGGAGGAGGAAGGGGAAACCGACATTTCCACGATGAAGCCCGCGACCCGGACCGGGATCATCCTGGGGAGCGAGGAGCACGGGATCCGCAAGCTCGTCCGGGAAAAATGCGACGGATCCGTCCGGATCCCGATGGAGCCCGGCGTCGACTCCCTGAACGTCGGGGTCACCGCCGGCATCCTGGCCTTCCATCTTCGCAACCTCATGGCGAAATAGCCGCTTCCGCCGCGGCGACTCGCTGCGCCGGACCCCCTTCGGCTTCGCCGCCTCGGAGGGGGACTCCGTTCGTGGCTCGACGTGCGGTGGACCCGCACGTCTGCGCTTTACCTCACTTCGCCCCCCTCCTGCGGCGGCTCCGCCGTACCCTCCCGCAGTATGCGCCTTCCGTTAGGTGCACGTACCGACGCGGCTGCAAGTTCCCTTTCCTCGCGGGATGCCGCAGCAGAGAGGAAGCCCCCACGTGAGGAATCCAGCGGAATCAGGAAACGGAGTCGGCCGACGTTTCGTTATTGCGTCGAAACCCGTTGACAACTTACCGTTAACGGAGTCAAATTAATGATTTCCGGATTTGCGCCGCAAGGGGATGCGCCGACGTAGCTCAACGGTAGAGCTCCTGATTTGTAATCAGGGGGTTGGGGGTTCGATTCCCTTCGTCGGCTCCAGAATGACGGCGTGGAGGGGTACCCGAGTGGCCAAAGGGGGCAGACTGTAAATCTGCTGGCAGCGCCTACGGAGGTTCGAATCCTCCCCCCTCCACCAGGCTTCCTTCCCCCCCCGCAGCCGGCAGGCGGGCGCAGGGGAGTCGGAGGGGTTGCGCGTCGATCGCACGAAGGGATTGACGCGCTTGAATTTTCTATATAAACTTTTAAGGTTACGGAAAGAGCGGGCGTAACTCAGTTGGCAGAGTCACAGCCTTCCAAGCTGTTGGTCGCGGGTTCGATTCCCGTCGCCCGCTCCAGTGATTCCGGCAAGGAGATTGCCCACGTAGCTCAGTCGGCAGAGCACGTCCTTGGTAAGGACGGGGTCAGCAGTTCAATCCTGCTCGTGGGCTCCACTTTGGCCAACACCATTTTTCCTGGAGGAGCGGAAAGCCATGTCCAAGCAGAAGTTTGAGCGCACGAAGCCGCACGTGAATGTAGGTACGATCGGCCACGTGGATCACGGGAAGACGACGCTGACGGCGGCG
>MGQW01000006.1 GCA_001798885.1 Deltaproteobacteria bacterium RBG_16_64_85 | reverse complement strand
AGGAGATAATCGAGATCTTCCGTGAATTCTCGGGTTCCCTTATACGGGTACAGATGACATGTGTGTACAACCTTGTCATCGCTGACCACGTGGTAATACGGGAGGAGGATTTGAGTCGGAGATAATGTATCCAGCAATCGTTGCGGGATGCGCGTAAAGGCTCTGGATACAATTTTTTGGTGGAAATGACGCTTCATCATATGAAGAATGCGGGATCCAACCACCAGGATATTTGACTCTATTGCTTGATTGTACTTTTCAGTCACCCGGGCGATTGGTTATCCGAATCGGGGTCCGAGTTCTATTCATTGAAAGGTTCGGTGTAAACGCAGAGGCAATTCTTTCCCAGGGGACCAACTTGAAATTCTGGTTCCCGCTATCGTTGTCCGTGTCCTGCGCAACGAAAAAGCCATAGGGGAAAGAAGCCCCCATCGACCCCCCGACGACGTCGATTCCGTCCGTCCCCGAAACCGCATCCATCGGCCCCGCCGTGATTTGAAAATTCCCGATGTAGGCGTTGCCGTCCTCCCTCTTGTACACGGCGAACTGGCTGTTTCCTTGACTGGAAGCTATCAAATACCCCGTCCCGCCTGCCGCATAATAGATCGTCAGTCCCTCGATGTTGGAAGAAAGATTCGACCCGACGGCATCGACTTTTGTTCGGGTTGTACCGTCTCCGGGCTCTGCGCCGTACTTCCAGATGGCGACCGCTTCTTCCCCGATGTAGAATTTCGCCAGTTCATCGTCGGCCACGCATCCCTCCACCTGCGATCCGACCTTGAAAGAGCGCTCGATTGTTCCCTTGATATTCCCTCTTCCGTCGGCGTGGATATCGTACTGCACCACCTTCCCTTTCTTGTCGTTTACGAAAGCATAATATTTTCCGGTCGATGGACTCTTGTACATGCAGAATCCGTATACGACAAGAGAAGTGGATACCGAACCCACGCGGGTTAGTTGCCTGGTGGAAGGATCGACCTTATAGAAGTCGAGGGAGTTGGTGGTGCGATTGGTCATGCCGACAAGGTCGATCGCCGCACCGCCCAACGGGAACCCGTACCGGATGTCCACATTATTCATTTTGCCGTCGGAAAGGTACTGCAATTGTTTTCCGGCCAGGTCGTACACCGCAATTCCGCCCGACTTGTCCGTTCCGATGATGGTGGATAATGCCGTATCTGCAGGATGAACCCATATCGCGATATCGTCCGCGGCATCTCCGCCGTGAGGCACCGGATCCGTCTCGACGGTGGCCTGAACCGAAACGAGGGCCGAAGCCGACGATCCGAGAAACAGGAGGCAGATGAAGGAAAGAAGCAGTCGTCTCATTGACGATTATTTATTCGTCATCGAGCAGGAGAACAGTAATTTGTCCAAATTCTTTAAAACCATCATTTTGGTAGATGGCAAAAAAATACGCGCTTTTTTTGCCACATCCCAACCAAAAACATTTTTTATCATCCTATACTTTCCTTGTATTTCCGGTATGGTCAACCTTCCCCCCAACGAAGCAGCAAGTACATCCATTTCCTCGAGGATCTCTTTTTGATCGGGGTAAAAATAAATGAGGTAATCCCGCAGGAGATCTACGCATGCGGATCGAGTAATGATGCTGTCTTCCAACGACAGCAGGGTTTGAATTTGCGACCGAAGCGACAAATATTGAGCCTTCAATTTTCTATCCGAAAGATTGACCGGACTGCTGATGCTGGATGAATTACCCGTCCGAATATACGATTTTGCCTTGGGAATATATCTGACCATCTTGCTGCAAGCGACAACTCTACAAAAATATTCTCCATCGATGTCCAAAGAAATGCGTTCATCCCAAGGCCCCGCTATTTCCGTCAATTTCCGGCTTACCAGCCAGGAATCGATCGCCATCCATGCATTCTCGGACATCTTTCTGCGAATCCAATCAACAGGGGTTAGGTCTTGGCAAAGCGAATTCTGAATCCATTTTGTCTTTTCAGGCCGGAAAAAGAATTTCCCCCATGCCGAGGACAGCAACAGATCTTCATCATTCCGCATTTCTTGATCTTCGAGTTGTAAATGTATTTTATCCGGAGATAACAGATCATCCGCATCGAGCCATTGTATATAGTTTCCTTGAGCATATTTCAGTGCTTTATTTCTCGCAGAGCTAGCACCTTTATTTTCCTGAGCGATCACTTTGACCGATTTCGATTCAAATTGTTTCGCAATCTGCAGGGTTTTGTCAGAAGATCCATCATCTACTATAATAATTTCCTTTTCCCCCCATGTTTGATTCAATGCGGAAAGGATTGTGTCCTGTATCCATCTTCCCGCATTGTAGGCCGGTATCAGTATGGAAACCAATTCATTCATACAAAAATCCTTTCCCCTTACTATTGATCGATAAATGCAGGTTCTGCCGACAAGAAACAGGTGGGCTGATCTCTTGTTCCGGCGTTCTATTCTTTGTTACTGTGTTCTCCTGAGGGCCGGGGGATTGGGATATCTCGTAACAGGGATCTCAACGGTCACAGGATGCGGATAGGGAAACGGGGTATAGTCCGAGGCGACCCCGTTGCAGGACGACGGCATGCCAGATGTACCGGTACAATAATCTCTGCCATTGACAAGATAATCTTTCCCGCTGACAACCACGGGGTGGGTGTAGACGCCGTCCACCTGGTTGTTCCAGAACAAGGATGGGCGTGATGTTCTTTGGGTGTTCCCGTCCCATCCGATTTGATCCCGGCAGGGATACCCGCTTGGACTGCCACTGATATTATCGATGGCGATACAAGCCCCGGTTTTGCCCCCACAGTTCGCATCCGATAAACATCGCTGCGGGTAGGTAGACGAAGAACCCAGACAGGCTTTCCCGGACGAATTGCTGCAAAGGACATCCCAGGGATTTCCTCCTGTTTGATAAGTTCTATAGAGAGCCAGATGTATGGGCTTCCCATCGGGTGCCCCGGTGAACGTGTTGTTGAATACGACACCGGTTCCTCCCCGAATCGCCATATCCGTATATATGCCGCTGCCAGGCGAATTGATGAACGTGTTGTTATAGATCTCCCACTTCCTGCAAGATCTCCACCCGTTTACGATAGCATCATGCATCCCGACGTACCCGTCCTGCACCGTGTTGTACCGGAATACGTAACGCCCCCCTTCGCAATCCGTCGTCATCCACTCAGGTTTATAGGACGAATAGATAAACGTGCAATCCTCGATATAAACCGCATCACCCCCGCCAAGACCCAGCGCCCGATTCCAGGAACTGTTTCCGCCGCTTGATTGGTCATCCCGGTAATGAAAAGCGGTTGTCTGCAGATGGTGGAAAGTACAGTGATCGATTACTCCGGAAGTATAGTGGCCGGTAGATGGCTGTACCCATATCAACCGCCCTGATGCGCCTGGTGTGCCCGTCGAGGCATCAAAATAGATATGATCGATCCTCCAATTTTTTGAAGCACCGCCAACAACGAACCCGGCGCTCCCTTTCAGGGTCATCCCGGTCACGCGCCAATTCTTTCCGTAATCCCCCGACACGTCGAATCCATAATTCGTTATGTTGGTGATCCCTATCCCTGCACCCTGTATCGTGAGTCCCCTCGCGGGAGATGCAAGATCAACAACCACGGAAGCGGTCCATGTGCAATCCCCTCCGGGAATGGAAACCATATCGCCATCGGAAGCCGCGTTGACGGCAGCTTGTACATCGCTGTTGCTGCACGAGGCAGCCGTGTGGGTATCCGCAGACGATCCCGAGGGGAATAAAAGAAGAGACAACGATAAATACAAGCAACATGCAGAAACTACCATCATTTCCCGCCTTGGCGACATACAACCTCCTGTAGGACACGATTTGATGTTTCCCCGTGTCGGTTGCCGTTAGGTATCCCGTCCGGTTTTCCGATACGCTCTATATCCCATACGTCAACATACCCGGATGCGGAATCGGGGGAATCGCTATCGTTGGAAAGTGAAGGGCACCTCATCGTGATGAAAAAAAACAAGAAATATATCATGTTGATCCCGGCGAGATACGCTTCGGTATAACTATATAAAAGTATAATGATCAGAAACGTCAATTTGAATATTCCGAAATCGAAATTTGAAGGTAAATCCCTGATCGTATTTCTATAAGAGGTCACGACAATGGCTGCAAACAAAAATATTCCGATATATCCAAGATTCAGATAGATATCCAGATAACCGTTATGGACAGAAACCACCCCATAAAGTCCCTTCACGATTTTGAGTCTTTCTACGGTCCAGAAACTTTCAAAACCAGCACCGACAATCGGGTTTGTACCCATACCGACAAGATATTCCCACAATGGAACCCTTTCGGTTAACGTATTGTTGCGTCCTAAGCTCGATATGACAACTCCTTTAACATCGAATGATAATTGCGCGATAAAAAACAACAAGATAGAAACAAAAAAAAGCACATGTACAGAACGGACGTTTCTTTTGAATAATGAAAATTCCGTTACAAATATTATGAATACCCCGGTAATGAAACATACCAATGAAGTAGCACTATTTGACTTCATTAGTAACCAGAAACCCATACTCAAAAACATGATGTCCATGAGGATTACTTTTCTATTATCCGGCTGAATTTGCCAGTTTGATCTTTTCAAAATGCCAAAAAAGAAACAGATGGTAAATATCATACAAATAAGGCCAAGATCATTCTTTTGTCCTGTAACTCCACGGTACATTAACTCCCCTGTGTAGGAGTATGCTCTGCCAATTTTGGGATAATATTTTATGCATATGATGGATAGAGGCAACAGGACGTATGCACATCTCCGGAACACGGTTTTCATTGCTTCAAACGGATAGGGTTCGCTCAGAACCACCAAGGCCATCACCGGATTTCCGATTGATTTGAAAAGTCTCTTGATCAATACGTAAGGGATTTCCGACCACAGTGCACTGATGGCTCCAAAAAGGAAGAACAGGAATATCCAAACATTTCCATTAATGATTTGAAGCAAACGCAATTTTCGCTTATATAATATATAGATACCGGCAATATTCAATGCCAGGAAAACGATTCGATCGAAGGGGCTTCCCTCCATGACCGATTCGGGCGTTTCGATCGGATTCGATAGATTCAGCCAAAAGGAAAGGTATCTCGATCCAACGATCATCAACCAGATGATCGGGACCCAGAGGGCCCGGGAGACATTCGGTCTCCATTGATACTCCAACTTATAAATAACGATAATAAAGAAAACAGATAGAATGAGGGGAATCGAAAGATTCATAGTTGTACGTATTTACATGTTTGGTTGATCGCGAACCTATTTTCGCTCTATGAACAATCTGTGAATCATCTCTGCGGATAAAATTTTGTTTATCTCAACAGTATAGTTTCCATGTCCCCTTATGTGACTATTTACCATTTCCTCCAAAAAATCCTTGTTCAAAAACGGCCGGGAAGTGGTCCGCTTGTCCAATAAGATCTCTCGCACGAATTCCGACAATTCATCGCGAAGCCATACACGAAAATGGTGAAATTTATGGCGCCCCAGAAACCATCTTTCCAACTGCAGAGGTCGAAACGCGTAATCGATTTTCGCCAGCCATTGGGGCATGCCGTAATTGTAGTAATATTCCGACTTGAACAGAAACTCATGATACGATCTGGAAAATATGGAGGATAAATAGTTCGAATTCCCCCCGATTCCCCGATCGGTTCGGATTCTCCGTAACGCGGGATTTCCGTCGGCTATCAGGCGGAGGGCGAACTCGTCCGTTCCGGCAATCCCCGGCGGAGCGCGATACGCAAGTGCCACCAGGTCATTGTCCAGGAAGGGGGTTCGAACCGTCAACTGGGACTGCTCCATGGCAAGGCGGCCGTACCCGTACCAAGGGGTCTGCCTGAACAGGGTAAAGGTCAGCTCATGCTCCCTGCCGATGGAACGGAAGTTCTCAAAAGCATCGTCAATGTCCCTCAGGAAATCCGGATGGAATATCTTTTCAAGGGGGGAAACCGCCTTGAATGTCCGGACATTTCTCAGGACTTCGCTTCCATAATTTCCCGTCATCCGAATCGGGGCGATCTCCCGGGCAATTTGGTTGATGTACAGTTCCGGGGATCCGATGATATCGAGACACCCGTCGGAGATATAGATCGTCCTTTCGGCATAGGCAGGGAAATCCGACAGGAACTCCTTTCCAACCGGCAGCACGATATGTTGTTGATTGAACATCTTGGCGATTTCACGTGCCCGGCATACATCGAAGCTGTCCCGATACACGCTCCCGAACGTGTAACAGGGCAATTCCCCGGGCCGATTATTCCCGTATGCCAGAACGATCCTGGTATCCAACCCCCCGGTCAGGGACATTGCGATCCTGCCATCGGGACGAAAATATCTCGGAATCACGTCATGCAATGCTTCCCGCAAGCCTTCATAAAAGGTTTCCTTTTCCAGAACAGGTTGGTTTTCCAACGTGTCCGGTTCGAAATAGGAATCTTTTTTTAATTCCTTCCCGTTCTGAAACGACCATGCCGAGCCTCCAGGCAATACAAAAACATTGGAGAACAGGGTTCGGTCTTGAAGAACGCACCCGCAGGTAAAATATTCCCCCAGGCTTTTGGGAGAAATTTCCCGCAGCTCCGGCCTGATCGATAGCAAGGACTTTGCTTCGGTAGAAAACAGAAACTGATCACCCTCATCATGATAATAGACTCTTCCCATGCCATATCGATCGGTGAAAACAACGATTTCCCTGTTTCTCAGATCGACGATCATTCCGCGGAAAAAACCATTCAAGAGTTTATAAAAACGATCGCCTTCTTCTTCGTACAGATGTATGAGATAACTCGCGTCGGAATTCTCGAACGCATGGCCTTTTCTTTTTAAGTAATGGATCCGATCGTTGTCGATAAAATTTTCTCCCGAGAAGATCAGTACCAAGTCTCTTGTTTCGTTGAATACCGGCATGCAGTCGGCAAAGGATCCCTTCAGGCATGTCCATCCCGCATAGACTCCCAAATAAGGATTGATATAGGTGCCCGAGGTGTAAAAGGGCTCATGGACCATGCAACGGATCATATCTTTCAGATGTCCTACGTTCTTCTCGTCGGGTTGCCCACTTATTATCCCAGCAATCCCTGGCATTCGGTATTCTCCTACCTTTTCAATGCCCGCGGAAATTAAACCCGGATGATTCGTATCATTCCGGACATGGCGAGTTTTGATTGTCGTGGAATGCCATCAAAATCAGGCAGGATCACCGATCTGGGAATCAGAAACCTTCTTGAACCTGGGCGTTTGATCGTTGCCTTACGCATTGAATATTTGTCGACTATCCAGCTTCCCGTTTGTTTCTTTCCCGTATTTGATCTTATTCAATCGGTTTCTCATGTCTGTCAGGAAATATACTAATTTCTCCGGAAGGTTGTCTTTTATGTCGCGATGGAGATGAAACGTTAATGCGATTTTACCTTTTGATGTCATGGGAATGTAATATCTGGGAAGGTCTATTTTTATAAATCCATTATGATGCTTGAATTCACTCAATGAATCTTTTCTTTTTCCCCTATAAAAGAATTTTGCATACACAAGGTACGGCATTTTTTTCTGCTCGCAGACTTCAACCGCTTTCGCAATCAATGCATTCGTCGGGGCCTTGTCCCGGTGCCCGATCTTGGAGATTACTTGCATCGTGCTCGCAAAATCTTTATCAAAAACAAGTTTTATGAACCCAATCAGTTCACCATTGTAATATGCACCAAGAAAACAGCTTCTATCTAAATAGGTCGCATTTTCTTTTTTTATCGTCTCCAGGTTTTTCCCGTAATGCCAAAAACGCTTCCCCTGCCTTATTGGTGACTCGTTATAGATACCGGCTATTCCCCGAACAAATTCATCATCGAAATTGACAATACTGATTTCTACCCCTTTTTCCTTGGCTTTCCTGACCTTCTTTCTGGTCTGTTTATCTATCTGCTTCGTCCACCAGTACTCGTAGGTCCGGATCGGAATGGCAGCGACATTGTCCCATTCCATATAGTAACTGTAATTCGGGGTCGTTTCCGGTAACTTTTGGGGGAAAGTGAAGATGTCCGCTTTCACTTTTTCCGATTTCATTTTTGCTACGAAATCTTCCGGATTATCGATAAATTCAAAGCCCTCCGCCTGTAATTTGGCCAGCTTTATCATTCTTCCGGATATGGTAATGTCCTTTTCCAAGATCCCTTTCATAATGGATCTCCGATTTTCAATGGCTTATCGCGGGAGATATTTTCCTATTCATAACGTACGAAGCAAAAGCGGAATCGTCAATCCTCTTTATGTCGAATGAACACATAGCCCAAAAAGCTTGCTATCCATGCAAAATGGTGAGCGGACTTGATCAAAAATTTCATGAAAAATTGGTGCCCGAACAGCAAACTGACCGGCAAGATCGAAAAACAGACAAAAAATACCGCGATGAATTTCAGAAACAATCCGGTCTTTCCCTTCAAATCTCGTGATTCCCTTGCTTCCTTCCCTCGTATCCCACCGATCCGCATGTATCTTTTTACATAGAATAATCTTTTGTGGCGCTCGACCGGTACGTATTCATACACCGGTGCTTCATCACACCAAATGATTACATGGCCTTTCTTGATGATCCGCTCGAAGAAATCAATGTCTTCCCCGCCTGACCTGCCATATTTCGGATCGAAATAATTTTCTTCATCGTCAAAAATATGGATATCGAGAAGAACGTTTCCTGTCCGAAAATCTTTCTGTAATATCGTCCCGGTCTGGTACGTCGGTCTTTCACAGAATTTCCCTTTCACGATCCACTCGGGAGGATCGTATTCAAAATAAGGCTTTACAGGACCGAGCACTCCATCCGCATCATATCGCTTCAGGGTTTTGTACAAATTCAACAGCCAGGAACGTGAAGGAAATTCATCATCGTCGATCAACGCAACGTAATTGCCCGGCGCTTTTTTTATGGATTTATTTCGTGCAAGGGAAATGTTTCTTTCCGGTTCAAAATACCAATCGATCTGTAAAGGGTTTTTCTCATGAAAAGACGATACGGTTTCTTCCGATGATTTTTCCATGTCGTTGTCGACAATGACTATCGAGTAATGGAAAAGATCTCCCGTTTCCTGGTAGATCAGTTTGTCCAATAAATTATTCAGGAAGGTCGGACGTTTATAGGTACAGAGGCATACCGTGATATGATCCTTGGGACCCGTACGGTTTTGTTCCTGCGGCACCAATGTCATCCATCGTATTCCGGCAAATTCATATCTTTGACAGCAAAACCGACAATGCTTTGTACGTCGTTGCCTGCCCCCAGTGAAGCATCGGCGTTTTCGCCTTCACCAGCGGGTATTGCCGATAATAGAAGTACCCCTTCGGATCCTGCATATTGTCGATCGTCCATCGGGCTACTTTCAGCGACAGTTCAAGCGAGGAATCATCGTGGTCGGAAAAATTGGCCAGAGTCTGGATCGACTGGGAGGCGCATTGGGAATCGACGGGATACGTCCGGTTTTGGTAATATTTCGGCCTTCCGTTCTCTTCGAAAAAATGCCGTTTGTAAAAATGAAGGCCTCGTTTCATGTTTTCCGCAAATTCCGTGTCTCCCGTGCATTCGATGTAGCTTTTCAGGCTATCCAGATTGTATCCGGAATGGAAATTGTCGATCCAATGGTTTTCCGGTGATTCCCCATAGTACCAGGAGCCATTGGGAAGCTGTCTCGTGCAGCTGTATTTCATCGATTCCCTGGCCGTCTCGAGATAACGGGAACCACCGATCCTCTTGGATGTCCGCGCCAGCATGACGGCGCCGAGCATGTTCGAGTTGTGTATCGAGCTTTGCTGAAACGCCAAATAACTCAAGCAAACCCCGGAATCCGTCTGTTCCCGAGGCAATTCCATGATCCAGTCGCATATGCTGACGGCGACTTCCAGATATTTCTTGTCCTCGAGTACTTCGTACGCGTCCAGGAATGCCTGGCCGATGAGACCGGTCCAGACGATGATCGGTTCGAATTTCCTATAGATTCCGCCCCGGCTTGCGAAATCGAAGTGCTTTCCCCAGCTGTAATGCGAATATCCGGGAGATTTGTTCTTCATCAACCACGTAAGGCATGCCTCGGCTTTATCCGCATACCGTTTGATTCCGGTAATCTTGTACATCGTAAGATAACCCCAGGCCATGTAACCCCTTCCGATCGTCGATTCCTGGGGCTTGATCCCCAGGAGGGGTCGGAGATTGAACGGGCTTTGGCGAACGATCTGCAACAAGATCCGATCCAAAAATAGATTGCCGAACGTCAGAGGACGCAAAAAAGAAAGCAGGCCGTCAAAGGGTTCATAGCCGATGTACTGGTTTTCCTCCACCCACCGTTCTACTTTTCTTATGCTGTTTTCCAATTTGTTTTTCATGACATTCCTGTCACCGGGGCAACAGCAAGGGATTCGCACGTTCGGATTACCGGTAAAATAACGGACCCGGAATTTACTGCGTACCGGACGATCCCTTCGAAAAAATCCGGAGTGCATCCATAAGGAGAGGGATCATCTCCCACATCGTGGGTAACAAAGATGAGCCATCCTTTTGCATGACCATTGCTGTCGATGATCTTCTTGATCGACGATGGGCTTGCTCCAAGCCGTCTATCCAGAAAGTACGCGTTAAGGTTATTCAGATCGATTCTCCCTGTGTTGAATGTCTGTTTGCCAGCGCGGCAGCAAACGAAATACCTCCCCGCGATCCGCTTGGTTTGAGGCGTTGCATTGCCCAGAGGAAACGCAAAGGTCCTGAAGTTCCTTCCGGGCAAAATGCTCCGGAGTGCACGCCGGTTTTCAATGATCGATGATTCGAACAGGTCCGGTCTCGTCTGCCATGCATCGGGATGAGCATAGGTATGGCATCCCAATTCGTGACCATCGGAAAGGACATTCCCGAGCATTTCCGGATCGGCTATTTCCCCGGTTGCTGTCGTCTGGTTCATCATGCCCATCGAGATGTAATAGGTTCCCGTCAGTTCGTACCTCTTCAATATCGCTCCACCTACGGTATATGCAGATCTGGGAAAATCGTCGAACGTGAAGGATATGAAGGGGGTTTTGCTTTCCAACCGAAATGAACGCCTGGCAAGGAGGTCGGCTTTCAGCCTTCTGGATCGATCCGGGATTTTTTCCCACAAACTCGATGTGCTCACCTGAATCCGTTTTTTCCGGGGAGAATTCAATATCATGCCTTGATGATGACGACCGGTACGGGTTCCTAATGTCTCGGCCCCAACTTCAAGGCGTCACAAAAGATGGTTTTTAACCTCGTCATCTGCTCTTTCCTGTGGAATGCGATCAATTCGTCTGGGACGGGCCTATCCATGTTCGTCAGAAACGCATAGCAATATCCCAAAAACAGGAAGAATCCCCCCAGCATAAAAGGTTCCGACTTCATTTGGTAAACCGATCGAAAGAGTTCCCAAAGCGGATGCCCCCCCAGAAAATAATCCTTCTTTCCGTGCTTGAACCAGGCTATCCACTTACTGTTGTCCGCGGTGCCGATCGGCCGACCATGGAGGCAGGTTTTTTCCGGGAATGTCCTCGTTTCCCATCCCCTCATTCGCGCGGTAGTTACGGCGGTCCAGTCGATGCCGCCTCCTCGGATGGGTATGTACCCGCCGATCTCTTCGAAACATTCTCGCCGGAAAAGCTGGCATGCCCCGGAAACATGCTCGATATTCGCGAAATGATAGTTGTACGTCCCCGCGGATTCCTCGATAAACGGAGTTCCTGTAACGCCTAAACGCGGGTTCTCCTGGAACTTGGACAGCAGGAATTCCACATATTCCTCTTCGAAGGAGATATCCGCATCCAGGTTTCCGATGACCTCGTATTCGATCTCCTGGACTCTTTGATAGCCCGCGTTGAAGCAATGGACTTTCGCCGCAAAGTGCCGGTCGCTACGGGTCGGCATTCGGACAAGTTCCATCCAGGGATTCCCGTCCAGATATTTCCCGACGATTTCCTCCGTACGGTCCGTCGACCCGTCGCTCACGATCACCCACTTTTCGGGGAGAACCGTCTGGGATACCACGGACCGTATCGTTTTTTCGATATGTTCTTCCTCGTTGCGGGCGGGAGTGATAAGCACGTAGGAAACATCCGAAATCTTTCCCTCCTCCCTGATCCTCGATGGAATGCCGCGCATATCCCTCATCGGTTCTCGGATTGCCGTTTGACGGGAACGTCCCGACGGGTCAAATGCCATTATGGCTACTGGAAGAATTGCTCGATTGTTTTGGCAACAAACCGGACCTGATCCTCCCCCATCTCCGGGAAGATCGGCAAGGACAGAATCTCCCGGGAGGCCCGGGTCGCTTCCGGAAAATCCTCCTCGGCATGGTTCAGATGGGAGTAGGCTTTCAGGTTGGGCAGGGTCACCGGGTAATGAATCCCGGTGGAGATGCCGCTCCTTTTCAGGTGCATCTGCAACGAAGTCCTCAGCTCCTTTTTCACCCGGATCACGTACAAGTGATATACGGCGATCACATCCTCGATTTCCTTCGGGGTAACAACCCCTTGGCCGGGGAGAAGATGAGCATTGTACAGATAGGCCGTTTTCCTCCGATGCTCCGTCCACTCCGGAAGGTGTGCGAGCTTGACCTTCAGGATCGCCGCCTGCAGTCCGTCCAGCCTGCTGTTGACCCCTTCCATCTCATGGTCGTACTTGTCGATTCTCCCGTGGTTCGCGATCATTCGTATTTTCATTCCCAGTTCGTCGTCGTTGGTGACGACAGCCCCCGCATCCCCGTAGGCTCCCAGGTTTTTCCCTGGATAGAAGCTGAAGCAGCCGGCGTTTCCCATCGTCCCGACCTTTTTCCCCTTGTATACGGCACCGTGCGCCTGCGCCGCATCCTCGATGACCTTGAGCCCGAATTTCCCCGCCAGTTCCAGGATGGGATCCATATCCGCGGGCTGGCCGTACAGGTGGACCGGAACGATCGCCTTCGTATTCCTGTTTACCCGTTTCCCGATCTCCGCCGCGTCCATGTTGAACGTGTCCGGATGGATATCCGCGAAAACGACTTTCGCGCCCGTCATCGAGATCGCCTCGGACGTGGCGATGAACGAATTCGCGGCGGTGATGACCTCGTCCCCCGCACCGATGCCTTGGGCCTTCAACACGAGAAAGATGGCGTCGGTCCCGTTGCCCACCCCGATGCAGTGCTTCGCTCCGCAGAATTCAGCGAAAGCCGATTCGAAAGAACGGACAAACGGCCCTCCGATGAATGCGCTATCGGAAATGACGTCGACGATCGCCTTGTCGATCTCTTCCCGGATGCTTCGGTACTGGGCTCGCAAGTCGACGAACGGGATTTCCACGCCGTGACCCTCAGTAAGGCAGTTCCGTGATCATCTTGATCACCTTCGCGGGGTTTCCGGCAACGACGGCGTTGTCCGGGACATCCTTCACCACGACGGATCCCGCTCCGACAAAGGCATTCTCTCCGATGACGAGGCCGGGGAGGATCGTCGCGTTGGCCCCGATCTTGGCCCCCTTTTTCAAGACCGGTCCCGCGAGCGTTTCCTTGACTCCCGGAGAAAGCGGGTATTTGGCGTTCGTGATCACGACGTTCGGCCCCAGCCACGCCCCGTCCTCGATCACGGTGAACTCCGGGACGAAGACCTGGCTGTGCATGCGAACCCCGTTCCCGATGCGGACGTGATGTTCGATCACCGACATGGTCCCGATGCTGACGTTGTCTCCGATCTCGTTCGACTCCCGGATGTTCACCTTGTTCCCCGTCTGGAAGTTCGCTCCGATCCGGTTCCCGGCGTAGATGACCGTATGGGACCGCAATACCGCCCCGTTGCCGATCATCGTATCGAGCTCGCCGGCCCGTTTCCCGCGGGGCGGGGCCCCGATGATGCAATAATCCTCGATGATCGATCCCTCGCCGATCACGACCGCCGGAAATATCCGGTAGCTAACCGTCATCTCAACCCCGTTCCGCCAGAAGCCACTTCTCCACGTTCTCCGTTCCCTGTGCGTCCTCTTCGTTCATCTGGAGGGTGGTGACCCGTACTCCGTTGCGGTACTGGGAGCGGTAGATCATCTGGATCGCCTCGACGACCCTGTGCCCGTCCTTCCAGCCCGCCATCCTTTGCTTCCCGTCCAGGAGGTCCGCGACCACATCCGCGATCACCTTGTCGTGGTTCGAGCTGGTGCCTTTGTACTTGGCGTAATGGTTGGGCCGGTCATTGAAGTCGATGTTATGCGGAAGCGGATACGACTGGACGTCCCAGAAATCGATGGTGTTCAGGTACGATCCGCCGATCCTGATCGTCCCCTTCTCCCCGATGATCGTGATGCTTCCCTCGTAGTTCTTGTTGTACACGCAATTGGTGTAGGACATCGTCGCCATCACTCCGGACTTGAACTTCATCATGGCGACACCGCAATCCTCGATCTCGATGCTGTGGCTCTTCGTTTCCCCGATGGAATTCACCCGCTGGATGTCGCCGAACATGTAGATCATCAGGTCGATGAAATGGCTGCATTGCGTATAGAGGGGTCCTCCTTCCAGGTCTCTTCGTCCCAGCCAGCTGGACCGGTCGTAGTAGCTTTGGGGTCTGTTCCAGAAGACCGCGCAATGCGCCATGTAGATCTGCCCCAGCGCCTCGTCTTCCAGCACCTTCTTCACGAGCTTGATCGGAACGTTGTGCCGGTTCTGCCAGATAACCATCAGGCGGACGCCGTTCTTTCTTGCCGCCTCGTCCATCCGCAGGGTCTCCTCGACGGTCAGGGCCATCGGCTTTTCCACCAGGATGTGCCTGCCCGCGTTCGCCGCCTCGATCGCCATGGGGGCATGCAGTCCGTGCGGGGTGCAAATGTTGATGACGTCCGCCGAGGTCGTCCGGAGCATCTCCGAGAAATCCGTGGTCGACCGGACATTGTAGAGCCCGGAATACTTGTCGCAGACCTCCTTCTTGATGTCGCAGATGTCCACGAGCCGGGCCCGGGGTTCGACCTCGATGACTGCCAGGTGCCTGGTGCCGATGTTTCCGATCCCCACCACGGCGAATTTCACCTTCCGGTCATTTTTCTCGGTCATGTTCCCTTCCTTTTCAAGAATGTGATTCTGCTCGTAGCTGGCTTCAGAGGCTCTTGTACATCTCGATGAATTCGGTCTTGTGGGTTTCCCATCCGTACTTCTCCATGAACTCCCTGGCCTTATGGGCCTTTCGCCGCCGTTCCTCCTCGTTCGACGAAGCCGCCAGAATGGCCTGTGCCATGGAATCGACGTCGTCCGGCTCGAAGAAAAAGACCATGTCTTCGGTGAAATAGTGGGATATCGTTTTCAGCCGCGGGGCCACGACGGGTATGCCGAGGGCGACGCACTCGAGCATCTTCACCGGAAGCATGAGTTCCGTGGCGCAATTCCTGCCGTTCGGGATGATGCCAAGGTCCATCCCGCCGAGAAAGGGGGCCAGCCTATCCAGGGACACGCTCCCCGGGAAAAGGACCTTGTCCCCCATTCCCAGGATCCTGCCCAGATCCTGAATTTCCTTCATGTCGTCCCCGCCGCCCACGACGTAGAATTCCAGGCCCGGAATTTCGTCGCTCAACTTCGTTACGGCCCGAACCGCCAGATGAACACCCAGCCGTTTCGCCACGGTCCCGTGGTAGATCATCCGGAATTTTCCGTTTTCCCTGGAGCCGCCAGGGATCCTTTGCGTACGGTTGAATAACCTGGGGTCGGGAACGTTCATCGCGACGACGATCTTTTCTTCGGGAATGCCCCGCGCAACCATCGCCGCCTTCTGGACGTCGTTGACGCAGACGATGCGACGCGCCATGCGGCAGCAGACCGCCTCCTCCAGGCGCAATGCCCATTCGAGGAACCGGATGCGACGACCGTTGAACTTGGCGGAGAAGGTCTCGACCATCGTGTCGTGCTCGTCCAGGATGATCGGCTTCCCGGAAAGATACGGGGTCAATCCAGCGAACACCAGAAAATTCGGCATGTTGTGCACGTGGACGATATCCAGGGACTTGCGAGCCATGAGTTTCGTGCACTCGATGAACGCGAGGAGGGTGAACCGGAGATAGCAGAGAACATATCGGGCCCCGCTTTTCCCCTGGTACTTCGGCATATCGAGTTCGAAGATCCGGATCCCGTCTTGCTCGTAGAGCCTCGGGGCTTCCTGCTCTTTCGCCGTCAAAACCGTGACGGCATACCCGGGAAGGGCGTTGACCGCCTCGGCCTCGCGGCGCACCCTGCCGTCGAGGGAATAACCCGTATAGGCGATCATGCAAACATGTTTCACCTTATGGCCCCCCCGCGAGTCCATTTCAGGAAATCAGCGGATGATCGACGAATGCAGTGCCAAACCGTGCATTGGTACACGACCCTTTTTTCGGCGTGTGGACCCTGAGAGCATGCGATGGCCCTTTTCCCGTTTCACCAGGTCCCGTAACCGCCTTTGGAATACCGCCCGCAGCCCCCGGTTGAACGAATCGGATGGCCCTGCGCCGTTCATACCAGGCGATGGCCTCCCCGGCCGTGGCGAACCAGGTTTTTTCCCCACGGAGCCTGTCGAGCAAGAAAAGGTAGGCGGCGTCCCAGTTGCGCTCAGGGGCCAGGCTCCGGTCGTGCCAGTTGATCGTGAAGACTCCCCCGTAGACTTTCAGGTCTTCGACCAACTGTCCGCACATCGCCATCGCCTCGGATTCGGACAGGTGCATTCGCCCCGGGTAGAACATCGCGGTATCCTGGACATTCAGGGGCAACTCGAAAACGGTCGAGGTTCCCGGCAAGCGGAAGGCCTGCGTCGTGCCGGAACGGAACCCCACCGCGTCGTTGTATCCGAGGGTGGAGTCGAAATAGACACCGGCTTCTTCCAGGTGTTTCGGCGTCTCGTCGGAAAAATAGAGCCAATGCATCCGCACACCGATCCTTTCCTTGCCCGTGATCTTGCGTACGACTTCGACCTCCTCACGTCCCTTGCCGGGGTCCCGCCATGCATCGATCCCATGGAGACCGACTTCGCAGCCTTTACGAGCCAGGGAAAGGATCGGCTCCTTGTACCGATTGACATCGTATCGGGCGGCCCGGTATCTGCTCGGTTGCCCGTCAAGGCCCTCTCCGGGTCGATCCTTGTAGGGAAGGAAGAAAAAGGACGATTTGAGATCCCTCTCCACCTCCCGGTACCTGTCCAACGGGTACCAGAAATCCGGGCGAAGCCCCATATGAACCAGCGGCAAGGACAGCAGGGCCCGCAGGTTTTTCAGGTACCTGGTGCAAAACGTTTCCCGATCCAGTCCTTTCAGGTATCTCGGTATCAGGGAACGGTAGATATAACCGAATACCGTACGGTCGAATTTATGGTCGCGAATTCCCATGAAATCGATATCGTGCGTCAGGCAGGTGGTGAAGTCGTACCCATGCGGGGATGGGGGGATTTCAACAAGAGGAATACCCTGGCCGAGAATCCATTGCCGCAACATGGCGATGTGTCTTTCCAGCGTGGGGACATGTGCATTCTCTACGGGTTGTCCCTTCCCCAACAGATAATCCACTTCGTCGAACAGGTCATACCCGACGAGAAGAACGTTACAGCCGTTTCGATCGAGAGCAATACCCACAACCTCTTTCCATTTGTCGTACAGGAACGGATTGGGAGGATCAGCAAGGGTTGCTACTGGTCCATATACGGGGATCGAGACACCTTCCCATTCCACCACCCCTCCATTCCGCAGGGAATGGATCTTCAATCCGAACTGACGATGGATGGCAGTATCTTCCGGTCCGAAGACAATGACCAGCTTAGCAGTGGGGATCGGAAAGGCAGGATCCGACGTGATCACGACATCGTATGTCGCGCCTTCCGAGTATGGCTCCCATGGGGTCTTGAAAAGCTCGAAGAACTCCTCCACCGATTCTTTTTGTTTTGTTCTCGATTTGACGCCGATCATTCGAAGTACGAATTGTAATGGAATCAGAAGAACTCGGTTGTCTGATAGAAAAATATCTGCCGGACTTTTCTCTTCTTCATCTCGTCGTATCCGGCCACCCGTTGGGCCCAAAATGCGGATCTATTGTGATGTTCGTAGAACCCGAAGACTTTCGAATACCCTCTCTCTTTAAGCGAAAAGAGAGCCTTCCCTAACAGGGAATTCAAGAGGGCCCTTCCTCTTTTTTCATGAGTCCGTTGTCTTTGCATCCGAAGCCCAATGCCTGACGGGAAACGTCCCTCCCGGTCGTTTTCACCCGCGCCGTTCCCCAGCTCTTTCCTTGGCGGCAGGGATGTGATCCGACATCCCGTTTCTCTTCCAGAATCTTGCGATCTCCGACGGCAGCGGGTTCCAATAGACCCCTTGGTATCTTCTTCGGACATACTCCAGAAATTCTTTGTAGTAACTTGCCGGGTACTCCTCGGGCCCGCGTTCGGCGCCGTTGAAAGCCATATAGTCCGGATGGACGTTCAACAGGGCCATGCCCCCCTTTTCAGCGATCCAGTCCAGTTTCTTTCTCCAGATCTCAATGGACGTCTCACGGAAAAGCACGAACAGCGTGAAGTCTTGTGGCAGAGTGTAGGGAAGTTCAACGTAGCCCTTCCCCAGGGAATTGGCGGGGACCCGAATCGGGAAGATCGTTCTGACACCATCCGACTGGGGTTCGAAAGGATCGGTGTCGAAGGTGGATGCATCGTACTCGATGTTCAATGCGGCAATCCATTCCAAGTTATGGAGCATCGACGGGGTCCGGAACCCGACAGCATTCCATTCCTTCAGGTAGTGGTTTATCTTCTGGGCTCTCGCGAGAAAGATCTCCAGGGATTCGAAATACTTCCCGTCGTGGTAAAGACCGTGGACCCCGACCTCAAACCCCTTTCCCGTAAGGCTGCGTCTCAAGTCCTTCGGTATCGGGTACCGTTCCGGGACCATATTGAACGAGGATCGAAAGCCGAGAGAGCTCTCCATCGCCGCAAGGTCGAGGCACCGGTCTATCCCCCGGGCTGTGTCCACGTCATGCGTGAGAACCAGAGCAAAACGTTTCCCTTCCGGCCATCCCGACCACGATGAGGGGAGAGTTGCAGCGCGCTCATCGATTGGCCACACGTCGCGGTATTTTTTCCACTGCATCCGGACGAACTTCTTGCGCATTGCCAACTGGACCGGCCGGGGGATCAAAGGTTTCAAGCGGTAATACCATTTATTGATCAACAATTTCGTTACCCGGCATGCCTGTACAGTATCTCCCCTACAACCCGGGAAAGGGAAGCCGGCATGTTGTTGAAGATCTTGTTGTAGAAGGCACGGCCATAGGGTTGACCGCGGACGAACGCGTCCGTCTTCAGGTCGTACCGGTAATACCGGATCGTCTCTTCTTTGGTTCCCCACCCGGATTTAAACTGCATCAATCCATGATTGCCAGGCTCGGTTCGCCCAAAGGAGAAACTCTTACACCCGTGCCGGATGCACAATCGGATCGCTTCCCACACGGCAAGGTTGTTTGCGCGAAGATGCTGGTACTCCCTGTCGGAAGCCCCGTATTTGTAGATCGCCTTTCCGCCGTAATGAAGGCAGACTACTCCCGCAATGTTCCTGCCCTTGTAGGAAGCCAGCGCAATAAATCCAAAGCCTCTTGAAAATACATGCTCGTATAATTTTTTAAAAAAAATAAACGGTTGCGGAGGAAGGCCGTGTTCTTTCCTTGTCAGGCAGTTCAGCCTGAAAAATTCCCGAGTCGATTCCTCCGTCGTGAAACAGGTAACGGTCACACCCTCCTTGACGGCCTTCTTGATGTTCCGCTTCGTACTGTCCCGAAAACCCGCATAAATCGATTCTTCCGTACCCGAAAGATCGAGGTTATGACCGCAATAAGTGGAAAACACCGGTATCGAATCGGGAAACGACACCGAGTTTCGAATCTCGATGTATTTCCACCCGGACGCCTTCCCGTAACGGATGACCGAACTAATCCAATCCTGCATAACCGGATCTCCGCTACTTATCGGAGAAAAATAATCGGTAAATGGGAGAGAGACACCCCTCCTTCCTGTCAGGAGGCTTCGGATTTCCATGAAAGGGATAACCACTTCATGTTTTCCGTTGGAAGGAACAAAATATTGAGGATGATACCGGTAGGCTTCGCTCAGCACACGGGCCCAACTCGTGGTGAGAAAATAAGAAAAGTACGGATGGGCCGCCATGATGTCGTCCCATCCCGGGTACTCCATGGGATTCACGACCTTCCATTCCCTATTCATCCCCGGGGGGAATCCCGACACTTCAGTCGTGTGGTTGGGCAGATTCACGTAAGCGTCTTCTGATAGACAGGCCTCTTGATTTCGCTGGCCACATATTCGATTTGTTCGCGGGTCAATTCCGGGAACATCGGCAAAGATACGAATTCCGACGCGGTTTTTTCCGCCACGGGGAACCTTCCCTTTCCCAACCCCAGAGATCGGTAGGCTTCCTGCAGGTGAAGGGGGATCGGGTAGTGAATTCCGCAGTGGATGTCCTGGTTCGCAAGGACGCCGATCAGGGAATCCCGGGCCGGAACACGTACCGCGTAGATGTGGTATACGTGCCTCCCGTAGCCGGCCTCTTTCGGAGTCGTGATCCCGTCCATCCCCTGCAGGAGTTCGTCGTAGATCCCTGCATTCCGGCGCCGGCTTTCGTTCCACGTGGGGAGGTGGCGAAGCTTCACGCTGAGGATCGCCCCCTGGATCCCGTCCATCCGGGCGTTCCAGCCCACCAGGTCGTGGTAATGTTTCTTCGCCTGCCCGTGGTCGCGCAGCATCCGGACCTTCCTGTCCAGCTCCACGTCGTTGGTCACGACGGCGCCCGCCTCCCCGTAGGCTCCCAGGTTCTTGCCGGGATAGAAGCTGAAGCAGCCCGCGTCGCCGATCGATCCCGCCCGCCGCCCCTTGTATTCCGCCCCGTGCGCCTGGGAGGCGTCTTCGACCACGAACAGCTTGCGCTTCCGGGCGATCTCCATGATCGGGTCCATGTCCGCCATCTGGCCGAACAGGTGGACGGGGATGACCGCCTTCGTGCGGGGCGTTATGGCGGCTTCGAGCAAGGCGGGGTCCATGTTGTACGTCTTTTCGTCCACGTCGACGAACACCGGCTTCGCGCCGCAATAGCTGATGGCCTCCGCGGTGGCGATGAAGGTGTTGGGGGTGGTGACGACCTCGTCTCCCGGACCGATGCCCAACCCCACCAACGCCAGCCAGAGGGCATCGGTGCCGCTTCCCACCCCGATGGCGCATCGCGTCGTGCAGAACGCGGCGAACTCCTTCTCGAACTGGGCGACAAACGGCCCGCCGGCGAAGGCGGTCCTGTCGAGCACCTGCTGGATCGCCACGGCAACCTCGTCTTTTATGGATTCATACTGGGCCTTCAGGTCCAGGAAGGGGACTTTCATCCTTTTTTCTCCTCGTCGATTTTCCGCAGGACGCGGGCGGGATTCCCTGCAACGATCGTCCCCGACGGGACGTCTTTCGTCACCACGCTCCCGGCGCCGACGATGGCCTTCTCTCCCACCGTGATCCCTGCGAGGAGCGTCGTGCTGGAACCGATCGAGGAGCCTTTCTTGATCAGCGTCGGGATGCAGACCCAGTCCGCCTCCGTCTGGAGACCGCCTCCCTCGACGGTCGCCCGGGGGTACATGTCGTTGATGAAGGTGACGTTGTGGCCGATGAAGACATCGTCCTCGATGGTCACCCCCTCGCAGATGAAGGTGTGGCTGGAGATCTTGCAGTTCTTCCCGATCTTCGCGCCTTTCTGTATCTCGACGAAGGTGCCGATCTTGGTGTTGTCGTCGATCTCGCAGCCATAGAGGTTGACGAAGTCGTACACCTTCACCCCTTTTCCGAATTTGACGCTGGGGGCGATCTTCTGCAGCGGGGAGGATTCGATTTTCATCTCGTACCCCTCAGGCAACCGCCGTGACGGCGCCCAGGTTCCGGTCGATCTCGACCCTGCCCCCGCCATTTTTCAGCGAGAGCGAGGAGGCCTCGAGGATCTGGATCACCCGGAGCCCGTCCAGGCCGTTGGTCTCCGGCCTCTTCCCGGTCCGGATGCAGTCCAGGAAGTGCTGACACTCCACCTTCAGCGGCTCGACCTGCTTGATGTACGGGGCATACATGTCGCCGTAATGGTACGAATAATGGAACTCGGCGAAGGTGTCGTAGTGGGGCGGCGTCTCCACCCGCTTGTCGTAGATCTTGATCTTCTCCAGCGGCTCGTTGTCGTCGTAGACGATCATCCGTTTGCTTCCCACGATGATCATCTCCCGGACCTTGTTCGGGTCGAGCCAGCTGCTGTGAATCGTCGCGAACCCGCCGTCCTCGAAGTCCAGGGTCATGTTCGTCACGTCCTCGATGTCCTTGTGGATGTGCGCTTTCCCCTGGCAGTTGACGGAGAGCGGTGCTTTCCCCAGCAGGTAGAGGATGATCGAGATGTCGTGGGGGGCCAGGTCCCACGCCACGTTGATATCCTTCTGGAAGAGCCCCAGGTTCAGTCGCCGGGAGCTGATGTACTGGACCTCTCCGATGTCGCGGGCCTTGATGATCTCCTTGATGCGGCGGACGGGGGCGGAGTAGATGAAGGTGTGCCCCACCATGAGCGTGAGCCTGTTCCTCGCGGCCAGCTGGACCAGCTCGTTGGCCTGCCCCGAGGTCTGGGTCATCGGTTTCTCGACGAAGGTGTGTTTCCCCGCCTGGAGGCTTTTCCTCGCCATCTCGTAGTGGAGGTTCACCGGCGTGGCGACGACCACCGTATCCACTTCCTTGTCGCCGATGATCTTCTCGAAGTCCTGGGTGGTCTCCACGGAAGGATACACTTCCTTCATGTGGACCAGCCGCTTCGGGTCGCTGTCGCAGACCAGCTTTACCCGGCAATCCGGCAGGGAATGGAAGTTCCGGATGAGGTTCGGCCCCCAATACCCGCAGCCCACTACGGCAATGGTGATTTTCTTCTGCATGAAAAGACTCCTTTCCCGTTCCCCGGCGGACGGTGCATCACACTTCCGGTTTCTTGTAATATTTCCCGTAATATCGCTGGTAATACCGTCCCGATTCCGGCTCCTCCCCGTTCAGCAGAACGCCGAGCAGTTTCGGCACCCCGATATCCTCCATCGCTCGACGGAACAAGGTGTGCGGGGTGTAGCCCAGGCGGTAGACGAGGATGAAACCGTCCACGACCTCCCGAAGGGCAAGGGTGTCCGAAACCGGGATGATGGGGGGGGTATCCAGCAGGATGACGTCGTAGGCGTCGCGGATTTCCTTCAGGAAAGCGCGGAACTTATCCCCTGTGATCAGGTCCCAGGTGGCGTCGACCTGCGTTCCGCTGGGAATCACGTGGAGCCCCTTCGCCAAGCCGTCCCGGACGGTGTCCCCCAGGCTCACGGAGCCGCCGAGGTACTCCACCATTCCGGGCAGCGGTGTGATCCGCAGCTCCCTGGCGAGGTCGGATTTTCTCAAGTCGAAGTCGACGAGGAGCACCTTCTTCCTGCCGGTGGAGGCCAGGTTCATGGCCAGGTTCACCGTTGAAACGGTCTTCCCCTCCCCGGCGATGGAACTGGTGACCGCAACGGCCTTCAAGCCCCGTAGGTCGACATTGTATTCGAACCGGGCACTGAAATTCTTGAACTGCTCGTTGAAAATCAGGTCCGTGCTCCGGAAAAGGGATCCCCGGTTCGGTTTTTCCGACGGCAATTCAAAGTGTTTGAGGAACGGGATCTTCATGCACACCCGCCTAGAAACTCAGGATGTTCCGGATCTTCTCGCGGTTGACCAGCAGGAAGATGGAGAAAGCCATGGTTAACGTGACCAGTCCCCCGAGCATCGCCGCACGGCGCATGGCCCGTGCCCGCAGGTATTGCTGGTCCTGGACCACCGGGATGTTGCCGAGGATCGGCACTTTGTAGAAATGCCGGAAGTCGCGCGCGTCGCGCAGCCTCAAGTCGAACGTCTCATAGGCGATCGTGCCCCCGAACCCAAGTACCAGGGCGATCAGGAGGGAGACCCCCATCACCTCCTTCCGGTTCGGCTTGAATGGGACTTCCGGCAAGTTCGCAGGGTCGAGGATCTGGAACTGTTTCCCCTTTTGCCGTTTCTCGAGGTTTTGCGAGACGTCCGCTTCGAGCTTCTTCTTCAGCAGGTCGTCGTAAGACTTCTTCTGATTCTCATAATCCCGAATCAGGGAGATCATCTCCTGCTCCCGCCGAGGCGATTGCTCGACCTTCTGCTCCACGGCGGCGATGCTTTTCTGGATTTCCGCTTTCTCCTTCTTGAGGGATGCGATTTCCGCCGTGGTGGATTTCAACTGGGCTCTCATGCGGCGGATTTCCCCGCTCCCGGTTGAGGATGCCGTCGCGGAATTCAGGGGATCCGCGGCTTGATCCCTGTCCCCTTGAAGGGCGGCGGATCGCTGGGTCTCCGCGATCCGCCTCTCGATGTCCGCCACATCCTGCTTGGTTCGGGCGACTTCCGGAATCATGTCGGTGTACCGTATGCTCAGGTCCGCAAGTTTCGCCTTCTTCAACGCGAGTTCATGTTCCAGAGAAAGGAGCGAATCCTGGGGGGTTGCCGACGCCGTTTCACCGCTCCTGGTTGGAGTGGTAACGAACATATTCCCGATCAGGCTGATCTGCGCCTCGAGGAAGACCTTGCGCTCTTCCGCGGTCCTGGTGCTGCTTTCGTTGGAGCGAAGCCGGTCCTGCAGGCCGGTCAGCATGCGGAGGTTCGCCTCCATCTGCTGGGGGAGCTCCCCCATGTGCCGGATCTTGTAGTCCTTGACCTCTCGTTCCATCCCCTCGAGTTTCACCTTCGTGGACTTAAGCTGGGAATCCAGGAATTCGGAGGTCCCCACTGCCTGCTGTTCCCTGGTCTCCAGGTTCTCGTCGATGAAAAGAGAGGCGAGCCTTGCCACGGCGCGCATCGCAGACTGCGGGTTCTCGTGCAGGAAAGAAATGGTGAACGCCTCGCTTCTCTCCCGGCTTCTGCCCTGGACGACCTCGATCTCGATGCGTTTGCGCAGCATCGCGAACATTTCCTCGGCGCTGAGATTCTTGCGTTCCTTCTCGAAGAGGCGGAGCTCGTCCATCACCTTCGTCAACGTCGTGCGGCTCAACACCTGCTGCCGGATCGTGGCCATCTGCTCCTCCACCTTGGCGCTGATCGTGGAGCGGACGTAATCCTGCGGGAGGGTTTGCGGTATGACGAGGATCGTGATGCTCGACTTGTACAGCTCCGGTGTCACCACGCAATATACGCTGGCGGCGAACAGGATGGCGAGGACCGAGAATGCGATCTCCCACCTCCGGCGGCGGAACAGCTCGCCGTATTCCCGCAACCCCATTGTCGGTCGAAGGGGCATGGCTATCCCCTAAGGGGCTGCGGGCGATAGAGATACCCCCGTCGCGAGGGGAAAAGCCGGATTCCACGCAGGCTACCGCAGATGAGAGTAATCACCGTTTTCCCTCCGGGATTGATCCGATAATGGAAACACCGGGACAACCTCTTTCGGACCCTTTCGGTTTCCATTCCACCGGATCAAACAAAATCTGTAAAAAGCATGACTTACACCCGATCTCCTTAGCGATCTCGACACCGGAAAACGGGGATTTCTCACGATTCCTGCCGAAACCGGGTGCACAATCTCTGGAACAACATCAATAAAACCAGGAGCAGCAATATTTATACCGGTAATTTTTTTTTCCTCTTTCCTTAATGAATTGATGTGGTTTCCCCGAACAACGCGATGTTTTATCAGGGGGCTTTCTCCAAACCTTTCCGTTTTAGGGAAAATTCGTGCCCGATAGGGGAAAAA
>MGQW01000005.1 GCA_001798885.1 Deltaproteobacteria bacterium RBG_16_64_85 | reverse complement strand
TCCCGTCAGCTTTTCCTTGAACTCCCGCACGCCTACGAACTGGAGGCCGGTCGTCTTGGCCATAATGTTCCCTCCTTTGTGGTCACAACGATGTATCATCTATGCGATCTTCGAGTCGTTCCACAGCGAGTCGGAAGATTCCTGGGTGCCGTGAACCTCGGCGATATTCATCGCGTGATGGGGTTGGTCATCGATACAATAGGATTTGGTTTTGTCCGATCGATCTACATATATCGGATTTGACAAAGGAACTCGATCGCGAGTAAATTTACTCAAGACAATGAGTAATTTGTATTTCGGAGACTCGTTTGTATAAAAGGCCCTTGTTTCAAACATTGCAGTCGAGACTGAAAGAGCCGCGTCGGTTCTTGCAGGTCCTGGCCGGGCCTCGTCAGGCGGGGAAAACGACGCTGGCACGCCAGGCGATGGAGGGGGGTCGAACCCGGTCGCACTATGCGTCGGCGGACGAGCCGACCTTGCAGGACCGCGCCTGGATCGAGCAGCAGTGGGACCTCGGGCGTCTGAAAGCAAAGGACGGAGGGGCCCTGCTTGTCCTCGACGAGGTTCAGAAGGTTCCCGGCTGGTCGGAGGTCGTGAAGCGATTGTGGGACGAGGACACGGCGAAGGGTGTCTCGTTGAAGTGTGTACTGCTGGGTTCTTCGCCTCTGCTGGTGCAGAGAGGGCTGACGGAGAGTCTCGCGGGAAGATTCGAGATCCTCCACGTGACCCACTGGTCGTTCGCCGAAATGCGGGACGCCTTCGGGTGGGACGTGGATCGGTATGTCTATTTCGGGGGATATCCGGGAGCTGCGGCCTTGATCGAGGACCGGCAGCGGTGGGCCCGATACATCGTCGAATCCCTGATCGAGACGACGCTCTCACGGGATATTCTGCTGATGACACGGGTGGACAAGCCGGCGCTCCTGCGACGTCTCTTTCTGCTGGGATGCGATTATTCCGGCCAGATCCTTTCCTACCAGAAAATGCTGGGGCAGTTGCAGGATGCGGGGAATACGACGACCCTGGCGCACTACCTGGAACTGATTGCCGGCGCGGGGATGCTGAAGGGGGTCCCCAAGTTCTCGGGGAAGAAAGTGTTGCAACGGGGATCGAGTCCGAAGCTTCAGGTGCTGAACACGGCTCTGGTGACCTCGCAATCCCGGTTGAGTTACGCGTCTGCCAGGAAGGATCGTGATTATTGGGGACGGCTCGTCGAGTCCTCGGTGGGGGCGCACTTGTTGAACGGCGCGGAAGGAACGATGTTGGAAATATATTATTGGCGCGACCGGGGACACGAGGTCGATTTCGTCCTGCAAAGCGGAGATCGGATCGTACTCGTCGAGGTCAAGAGCGGGCGAGCGAGAGCGGAGTATTCCGGCATGAACGCATTCGCAAAAAACTTTCGACCCTATAGAAGGCTTCTCGTCGGAGGGCAGGGAATTCCGCTGGAGGAGTTTTTGGCAACGCCGATTTTGCATTGGGTGGAGTAATGCACTTCGGGACAACAGGCTATCGGACCTTTTCGGGGGCCTTCGAACAGCCTAATACAACTTGAAGGTTGCGTCCCCCCCGGAAAAGGCCTGGGCGTATACAGCTTAACGGGAGGGTTAGGCGACTTCCAGTTTACGCTTTGATGACCCGACAACCAATTTGACGGGGACTCCAGGTTCAACTCCTGGCCCCGCTGCCAACATGACGGCACAGCAGGAGGGGTACGGTACCCGAAACTCAGGACGGGCCTGTATCCCGCCATGGGCTGGCTCATCCTTATCGCGGTAAAACCATTATGGCTCCGTGTGCCAACGTGGGGTCTGTTCTGGCTATTGGCAGGTGGGATCGCATATACGGTGGGTAGGGAGATGTAGTATTTTCTCGCACCATTTCTCGGCAAACATTTTCCCATTAAGGCGCTTCCTTTCCACCGAAAGCCATTACTAACAATGGCATTGCCTTTCATATAGAGCATCTACGTTCACACCATCCATTGGTGCGAATATTGCAGAAATTTCGCAGAATCTTAGGAGGGCAAGATGAAAGAGATCGGGAAGAACGATTGGTTGATTAATGGGTCCGGTTGGACCGAGGAGGAGGTGCTAAAAGGAAAAATGTGCAAGGAGCCAGAACGGAGGCCGTTAAAAACCATAATGGTCTACCGGATGGATATTAAGAACATGCGGAAAGAACCCATCGGGATACTCATTGAGCGACGAAAATCAGAACGAGAGAATAACGCTGTCGGCATGTTGCGTTTGGCTCGAAAAAAATTTGCCAAAACGGAGGAAGAGTCTAAAAGGATTGTCATCGGTGATTACGTTTGATATCGGCAGGCCATTGTAATGTATAAAACTTGCAAGCTTCGGGAGTAACCTTCCCCCCGATTCTTCGAAACTTTCCATGATTAAAATCCGGACTTGAAATCGCTTCCTTCGCGATGACGGAGACCGCCGGCCTTTGGCCCGGCCCGTGGTATCGTATTTCTGTAGGAGTTCTCGTTCCAGAGCGGGGAGACGTGGGTACCTGCAGGGTTTGTTCCCATCAATCCCGAAGCACATCCCAGGAGCTCGGCGTGTGCCTCAGGTGCATCAGGGAACGTTCTTCCGACGCCCTACCCATTGCCTTGATGGCACATGCCCGCAGCCGGATCGATCATGGATTGCCGATTCAGCCACCCAGGGATCCGGAAGGGATCGCATGCAATCTCTGCGTGAACGAGTGCCATATCCCCGAAGGGCAACCGGGCTACTGCGGCGTTCGGACCAACACCGGAGGAAAGCTGACCGGTGCAACTCCGTCGGAGGGGAAGCTCTCCTGGTATCACGATCCTCTCCCCACGAATTGCGTGGCCGACTGGGTCTGCCCCGGCGGAACGGGTGCCGGCTACCCCAGGTTCGCCCATTGCCGGGGTCCGGAATCCGGGATTGCGAACCTGGCCGTATTTTTCCACGCCTGCTCGTTCGACTGTCTTTTCTGTCAGAACTGGCAGTATCGACTGGGGACCCGTCGTCCGCGGACTACTCCCGTGGCGGCGCTCGTTGACGACGTAGGCGAACGCACCGCCTGCATCTGCTATTTCGGCGGGGACCCGGCGCCACAACTTCCCTTTTCCATCAGGGCCTCCCGGATGGCCCGTGAAAAAAAGAAAGACGCGATCCTCCGTTTCTGCTGGGAGACGAACGGCTCCATGCAGGAGCGTCTGCTGGATGAATTGGTGAACCTCGCGATCGAGTCGGGGGGGTGTATCAAATTCGATCTGAAGGCATGGGATGAAAACCTCCACATCGCCCTGACCGGGGTTACCAACCGAAGGACGCTGGAGAACTTTTCACGGGCAGCAAGATCGGCAAAGAGCCGACCGATCCCGCCTCTCCTTATAGCGAGCACCCTTCTGGTGCCCGGCTACATCGACGAGGAGGAAGTGGGGAAGGTCGCAAAATTCATTGCCTCCATCGACCGGGACATCCCGTATAGTCTCCTCGCCTTTTATCCCCATTTCCGGATGGTCGAACTCGAGCGGACGCCGAGAACCCTCGCGAACAGGTGCTGGCAGGCTGCGAAGGAAGCGGGATTGGAGAGGGTGCGGATAGCGAACGTCCATCTCCTCGCTTAGCCGAAATTGTTCGACGCAACGGTTGCATCAGGCCTGTTCCGGAGGGGCCCGGTCAAACGATAAGGGGGTCGACAGTGACTTCGAATGAGTTCGACGCGTTTCTCTCGGAGGTGCTTCCTCCCTTTGGACTGTGCCCGTCGGCGTACCGCCGCCGCAACATCAGGAGGCGCATCGTCCGCCGGATGGAATCGGCGGGGACCCACGAGTTCCCACGCTACCGGGACCTGGTGCTGCGCGATCCGTCGGAGCGGGAGGCGTTCCGCTCCCTCCTGGTCGTCACGATTTCCCGGTTCTTCCGGAACGCGAGGGTGTTCCAGCTCCTGTCCCGGGAGGTTTTCCCTCGCCTGGCCGCGAAAGGGACACCTGCGGCCATCTGGTCCGCGGGATGCGCCGCCGGGGAAGAGCCGTACTCGCTCCGGATTGCCTGGGAGGAACTGCCCGGAGAGAAGCCGCCCATCCGATTGCTTGCCACCGATATTGACGCGGTGTCCCTGGAGCGCGCTGCGGCAGGATGCTATCCGCAAAGCAGCCTCCGGGAGGTCCCCGACGCGCTCAGGAGGAGATATTTCAACCGGGAGGGCGATTCGTATTGCGTCCGCGAGGAGGTGAGATACTCGGTGTTGTTCCGAAGGATGGACCTGCTGCGCGACGGCTCCCCGGGACGATTCGGCCTGATCCTGTGCCGCAACGCGGCGTTCACCTACTTTGGCCCGGATCAACGACCCCCGGTCGCCGGGAACCTTGCCGCGTCGTTGGAGGAGGGGGGATACCTCGTCCTGGGCAGGACGGAAACCTTGCCCGAAAAGACCGCCGATCTCTTCGAGCCGGCCTTCCCCGCCGAGAGGATCTACAGAGTCCGGGAGGGTGCATCAAGATCGACTCAACAGGGCGGCTGGAGGCTCTGAGAGAGCCACGCCCCGCGGAATTCCCCGCGAGGTTTGTGATGAGCATTAACACATCTCGGACCGATTGGAGGGGGGCAGGTCAGTATTTGTATAAAGTACGCAAGTTATGGCCCTCTCCTGCCGATATTGAATATCGTTGTATCTCCTCAACGGTAGGATCTCGATGGCCCGAGAAAAGGGAATGGAGCAGAAGGCCGCCTTGGAGAAGCAGGAGCTTGGTATCCGCCTGCTTTCTTTGATAAACAACGTCCCAGGGATGGTCTACCGGGGACATCCGGACTGGTCGTTGTCCTTTATCGGTGCCGAGGTGGAGCCGGTTACCGGTTATTCCGCCGAGGAGTTCACGAGCGGGGCCGTAAATTGGCCGGGGATCATCCACCCGGATGACCGGGAATGGCTGAAGGAAACCTTCCGGGAAGCGGTTAAGAACCGGTTGAAAATCCTCCGCGTGGAATACCGGATCAGGCACAAGAACGGCGACATCCGGTGGGTCTCCGACAGGCGGCAGATGATGTACAACGAAACCGGTTCCTTCGATTATGTCGACGGGTTGCTTCTCGATATCACGGAGCGCAAGGAAACCGATCGAAAGCTTGCGGAAAGCGAGTACCGGTTTCGCACGATCGCGGATATGGCGGTCAACGGGATGCTCACCGCGGATTCGAGGGGGAACATCGACTTCTTCAACCGCGCCGCGGTGCGCCTCTTCGGATATGCATCCGAAGAGGTCATCGGGAAAAATGTGACGATGCTCATCCCCGAACGATATCGGAACGCGCACAAGGCGGGCCTGGAACAGTACCTGAAGATGGGGGAAACCCGAATCATCGGCAGGACGGTCGAACTGAACGCGCTGAGGAAGGACGGGACCGAATTCCCGATCGAACTCTCCATCGGCACTTGGGGTCCACGGGAGGCCCCATCGTTTTCCGCCATCGTCCGCGACATCACCGACCGGAAGCGGGCCGAGGTCGCCTTGCGGGAATCCGAGAAGAGGTTCCGCGGTATTTTCGATGCCGCCAATGAAGGGATCCTCATCCCCAAGGTGTCCACGAAGAAATTCGTGGAGGCCAACGATGCCATCTGCGAGATGCTCGGATACACCAGAGAAGAACTGCTTCGCTTCGGTGTAGAGGACATCCATCCTGCCCCGGACCTTCCCCATGTCATTGCGGAATTCAACAGACAAAACCGGGGCGAAATACGGGTCGCCGAAAACCTGCCCGTGAAGAGAAAGGATGGCAGCGTATTCTACGCGGATATCAGCGCGAATCCAGTCGAGTTTGGGGGAGAACAGTACCAGATCGGCATATTCCGCGACATCACCGATCGCAAACGGACGGAGGAGGAGCAGCAGATCTTCATGTCCCTCGTTGAGCACAGCACCGATCTCATCGGAATCGCCTCGATGGACGGGAAGGTCTTACACCTGAACAAGGCCGGACAGAAGCTCGTCGGCCTGGACGGCTTGGAAGAAGTCCGGAAAACGGGGATTCAGGACTATTCCATGGAAAAGGACTCCAATACATTGGACAAGATGCTGGGGTCCCTCCACAAAAAAGGGACGTGGACGGGCGAGGCCAGGATCCGGCACTTCAAGACGGGAACTCCGATTCCCATCGAGATGCACGCCTTCGTCATCAAGGACGCGAAGACCGGGCAGCCGATCGCCCTCGCGAACATCTCTCGAGACATCTCGGAGCGGAAAAAACTGGACGAGGAGATGGCGAGGACCGATAAACTGGAATCGATCGGGATCCTGGCGGGGGGGATCGCCCACGACTTCAACAACCTCCTGACGGTGATCTTCGGGAACATCGCGCTGGCCAAGATGTACGCGAACCGCCAGAGCGAGGTTCACAAGCGGCTGGAGGAATCCGAGAAGGCGGCGCAACGGGCGAGAGACCTGACCTATCAGCTGTTGACGTTTTCGAAGGGTGGAGCACCCCTCAAGAAGACGATCTCGCTGCAGGATCTGGTGAAAGAATCGGCCAGCTTTGCCCTGCGGGGATCCAATATCAAGTGCGAATTCTCGTTCCCCGGCGACCTGTGGCCCGTGGAAGCGGACGAGGGACAGATGAGCCAGGTGCTCAACAACCTGATCATCAACGCCGCCCACGCGATGAGCGATGGGGGAACCCTCCAGGTGTACTGCGGAAATGTGATCGTCGATCAGGGTGACCTTCCGCTGGCGAAGGGCAAATACAGTTTGATTTCCATCATGGATCATGGGACCGGGATTCCGAAGGAGCACCTTTCGAAGATCTTCGACCCCTATTTCACGACGAAGAAGAAGGGAAGCGGTCTTGGGCTGTCGACAAGCTATTCCATCGTCAGGAGCCATGGCGGGCATATAACGGTCGAATCCGATCTGGGGATCGGAACGACCTTCAAGATATACCTGCCGGCCTCCGAGGAGGGAAAACGGCTGCTGCGTGCCGAAGAAGAACGGTTTGTCACGGGGAAGGGGAGAATCCTGGTGATGGACGACGAGGAGGCTGTCCGGGAGGTCGCCCGGGGGATGCTGGAGACCCTTGGTTACTCGGTGACGCTGGCGAAAGACGGGACGGAAGCGATTGAAATCTATCAAGCGGCGATGGCGTCCGGGGAGCCATTCGACTCCGTACTTATGGATCTTACGATTCCGGGCGGCATGGGCGGCCAGGAAGCGGTAAAGAGGCTCCGGGAAATCGACCCGAACGTTAGGGCGATCGTTTGCAGCGGATATTCCAACGACACGATCATGGCGAACTATCAAAGATTCGGTTTCCGCGCCGTCGTCCCGAAACCATACCGCCTGACGCAGTTGAGCGGCACAATCAGGGGTGTTCTCTCGGCGCCGCCTTGAAGCTTCTGGTCTTGAAGTCCGGCGCCACGAAGGCACGGATCGAAGAGGCGATGATAGTGCATGTCCTCGCCCAGACGGAACGGATCGGGCTTTACAGGCGATAGGGGCAACCTTTCCTTCATGATGAGGAGGGATTTCGGGTCAGAAGCTGATGGTGAAGCTGATCTCCGGGTAGAAATCGCTGCAGGAATGGTAGGAGCTCTCGTTGCAGTTCAGGTAACTCTCGTAGACCCCCCCCAGACCGAAGTGCGTGTTGGGGCCAACCGGCAGGTATGCCCCCCCACGCACACCCACCGAATTGAGGTCGGAAAGGTTTTCGATGAACACGCGCCGGAAGAACACCCCCACGTAAGGCTGCACCGTGGGAACCTGGGTGAAGACGTATTGCGCACTCGGTGTGAGCTTGTAAATGCCGGGGGTATTGCCGAACCAGGACTCGAAATTCAAACCGAGTCCCAGGCCCTCAAGGACATAATAATTCGCGCCCACCCCCAGGACGAGATAGGACTGGTTGAATGCGGATCCACCCCCGCCGAAGACCGAGAGTTGCGTGCTTCCCTGCCCGAAGGACGTCCCCGCCCCCACCCCCACTTCGGCGGATCCCCGTTGAGGAAGGAAAACCGACATCACCAAGAGGGCGGTGGCCAGTGGAAACCAGAGGACCCCTTTTTTCATGCGGGGGATGGTACCATCGGGACGGAAAGGGTGTCAATGCGACCAGGCGGATGCGGCCATTTTCATGTTCCCTTGATGCCAAGGGCTGCCACGGACCCGAAGGTCGATTCATACAAGTTGTCTTAGCGGAAAGGGTAACCGAT
>MGQW01000004.1 GCA_001798885.1 Deltaproteobacteria bacterium RBG_16_64_85 | reverse complement strand
GAACCGTATTTTGCATCGGGGATTCCATTTGCGCACATCGGCCCCCCTCCTTCCGCGTTCGATGGTTCCCGGTCTTCCTCTCTAAGCGTGGTACAAAGTACCGGCGTGGTTGCGCTATAATTTTACCATGCCCCTTTCCCGGATGACCTGTCCCGCCTGCGGGGCGGATCTTGTCTACGATTCCCACGAGGCGGCCATCGCCGTGCCTACGGACCTGTCCGGGGCGGTCTGGGAAATGGGGTGGCTCGGTGTGGGGGCGATCGCGGAACGGAAGGAAAAACTCCTGTCGTCGGGCCCGAGACGCGGGATGGGGGAGAAGGGGAGGGACGCGGCGGAAGCGTTCCCTCTCGAGAGGATCCACCGGGAGACGCACGGCTGCCTTGCCCGGGTGTGGGAAGAGGGGACGGTTGGGCCATGGTAGAGAATCCATTGACGTGCGCGAAAAAGAGGAAAGCCCGAATCCTTATTCTGGTCGTGCTCGCGCTCGTGCTGCTCGTGGCCGGTATGTACCATGACCGGCACGCCGCATCCGCGTATGACGAGCGAAACGTCTGGATCCGCGCGTTCTCCCCGGCGGAAGAAGAGGGACCGTTCTTTGCCGAGGGCTTCGTGGATCCGGCCGGGCCGGGGCGGATGAGCCATGTCTCCTCGGTGGCGCCTCTGCCCGGCGGGAATGTCGCGGTGGTCTGGTACTCGGGCTCGCGGGAGGGCGCCCGCGACATCGCGATTCATTACGCCGAGTACGATCCGGAAAGCGGGTGGGGAGCGTCCCGCGTGCTCCTGACCTGCGAGCAGTGCGCCCACGAGCTCGGGCGACACGTGAAAAAGCTCGGCAACCCGGTTCTTGTCAGCGACGCGATGGACCGCCTCTGGCTGTTTTACGCATCGGTCGTCGAAGGAGGCTGGTCCATGGCCTCGATCAACTACAAGGTTTCCCGCGATTGGGGCAAGACCTGGAGCCGGAGCGAAAAGATCGTCCTGAGCCCGTTCTTCAACCTCACGAACAACGTCAAGAACAAAGCCCTCCTGCTCGACGACGGCTCCTTTCTGCTGCCCGTCTACCACGAGCTCATCAGGAAGATGTCCTACATCCTGCACGTCATTCCGAACGACGGCGGTCTGCGCTGCGAACTGATCCGCATCGGAACGAAGGGGAAGGCGATCCAGCCCGCGCTCCTCCACGAAGGCGGCCGCAGCCTCCTGGCCCTCATGCGAAACATGAACGGCGGCTCCGCCCTCATGAGCAGGAGCTATGACCTGGGGCGCACATGGACCCCCATCGTGGAATCTTCGCTTCCGAACCCGAACTCGGGGTTCGACGCGATCGGAGTCGACGGCGCGGGCTACCTGGCCGTGGTCAACGATTCGGGGGACCGGAGCAGGCTTGCCCTCATGCTTTCTGCGGACCGGGGGCGCACGTGGCGCACCATACATGTGCTCGAAGACCGGGCGGGCAGGGAGTACTCCTACCCGAGCATCGTCCGGTCGGGAAACGGGCGCTATCACATCACCTACACCTACGAGCGCACGCGGATCAAGCACGCCACGTTCAACAGTGCGTGGCTCGAGGAGAAGATCGATAGGCGTTAAGGAGATATTGCCGAGTATCGGTGCGGTGCTCTTTCTCGTCTGGGCCGTCCTCGCCCTGGCCGGCATGAGAGACGGGAGGCAGCGGAACGGGGTCCCACGGTTTGCACTCGTGCTGACTTTCTTTCTCGCGGTTTTGGGAAGCACTCTCCTCCTGCCTGACCGTTATTCCGTCGGGTGGCTGCTCCTTTCCATTACCCCGGTGTTTTCCGTCACGGGGGTTTTGCTCCTTGCTGCCTTGATCGATCTCCGTTTCCTCGGGGGAACGATCTTTCGCCCTCGGGCGGCAACAGGCCTTGCCGTTCTGGTCGTTGCCGTATCCGTGCCCCTTTATGCGTCATCGCTTGGCCTTGTGCCGTACGATGTGTATGTCCTTGGATACCGGGGCGGCCCGGTCCTGCCGATCTTTCTGGTCGCGGCAGTGGCTCTGTCCGCCACGGGGAGGCATGCATTGTCCTTTGCGATTTTGCTTGCTGCCGCAACCCGTGAACTCGGATTGCTGCCCTCGGACAATTACTTCGATCACCTGACGGACGGACTGACGTTTATCCTATCGGCCGGCTTTTTGATTTTTTCCGCGCCCCGAAAGAAACTCTCCGTATAATATGGGAAACGAGAAATTTCCGGAAAACAGGAGCGCATGAAGCACGCACCGATACGGTCCTCGGTCGTTTTTCTGGCATGTTCCGTCCTTCTGAACGTCGCGGTGTATTCGGCCCTGCGGGTCGTGTTCTATATGATCTTCCGAATTCCGGCGGACCCCGTGCCCACGGCCATCTTACTCAAGTCCCTTTACATCGGGTTCAAGTTCGACCTCCGGCTTTCCCTTCTCATGAACGCTCCGGTCTTCGTCTTCTCCCTTCTCCGTCCGCTCAATATCTTTGCGTCCGCCTTCGGCCGGAGGCTCTGGACCGTCTACCTTCTCCTCGCCAATCTCTTTGTCCTCTTCGTCTATATCGTCGACTTCGGCCACTACGATTACCTCCAGAGCAGGCTCAACGTCACGGCTGTGCGCTTACTCTACAACCTGTCCACCTCCCTCCAGATGATCTGGGATACCTATCCGGTGGTCTGGTCCCTGCTCGGCCTCGGCATGTTCATCGCCGCCTTATGGTTTTTCATTTACCGCGCCGTTTCCTGGCTTTCGAGCTTCGACAGGCCGAAAAAGGCCGGTCGCCTGAGGACCGCGGCGACTTTCGCCCTGGTCATCCTTCTGATCGCCACCGGCATTTACGGCAAGCTCTCCTGGTACCCCCTGCGCTGGTCCGATGCCTTCTTCAGTCCCTACCAGTTCGCCTCCGCGCTTGCCTCAAACCCCGTGCTCTATTTCTTCGATACGGTCAAGAAAGAGATTTCGCCGTACGACCTCGAAAAGACCCGCGAGCACTACCCCCTCATGGCCGGCTACCTGGGCGTCGACCGCACGGACTCCGAGCGGCTGAGCTTTACACGCTTCATCGCCCCGAAGCAGCCTCGCAAGCGGAAGCTCAATGTCGTCATCGTTTTTCTCGAGTCCTTCGCGTTCTACAAGACCAGCGTCTTCGGCAATCCCCTTCGGTCATCCCCTCAATTCGACGAGATCGCAGGCAACGGGGCCCTCTTTCCCCGCTTCTACGTCCCGAGTACCGGCACCGCCCGCTCCGTGTTCGCCGCGGTTACCGGCATACCGGACGTTGAGACCCAAAACACCGCCTCGCGTAACCCCTTGATCATCAATCAAAACACGATCGTCAACGCATTCGAGGGTTATGAGAAGTTCTATTTTCTCGGCGGGAGCCTCAACTGGGCCAATATCCGGGGCTTCCTGTCCTCGAACATACCCGGACTCAGGATATACGAGGAAGGCAGCTACACCTCTCAGCGCGTCGACGTCTGGGGAATCTCCGACCTCCATCTCTTCGAGGAGGCAAACAAGGTGTTTCGCGCCCAGAACAAGCCTTTCTTCGCGTTCATCCAGACCTCCGGCAACCACCGCCCCTATAACATCCCGGAGGACAACCGTGGTTTCCCCAAGGTCGAGACCACCGACGAGGATGTCACGAGCCATGGTTTCGAGTCGGTCAAGGAGTACAACGCCTTCCGCTTCATGGATCACTCCATCGGATTTTTCATCAAGACCGCGAGCAGGGAAAGTTACTTCCGGGATACCGTCTTCGTCTTCTTTGGCGACCACGGCATTGGCGGAAATGCCGCGCATATACCGAAATCCGAGGAGCAGCTCCACCTGACCCACTTCCACGTCCCCCTCGTCATCTACGCCCCCGGCTTCATCCCCCCCGCGGTCTACGACGCCCCCGCAAGCGAAGTGGATATCCTGCCCACCGTGGCCGGGCTCGCCGACGTACCCTACCTCAATTCTACGCTCGGCCGCGACCTCTTCGACCCCCGCTTCGAGGGTACGCGCTACGCGTTTACCATCGGCAACCAGTCCGCTACCCCGGAAATCGGCCTTGTCGGCAAAGATTACTATTTCCTCATGCTCGCCGACGGCTCCCGAAAAAGCCTCCACGAATACGGCTCGGATACCCCCCGCGAGGATGTCGCCGGAAGATACCCCGTGGTCGCAGAGCAAATGGAAACCTTGACCCGCGCGATCTTCGAGACATCCCGCTACATGCCCTACTTCAACTCCCTGGAACGTGTAAGAGGAAAATAGGGGGCAGGGTAGGTTGCAGGAAGGCCAGAACCTCCTGCGCCGCCTCCCGCAGTATTTCCTCAGTATTTCCTCGTACGCTGCGATGTCCGGCGCCTCGCTGCCCCTCCGCTCGATGCCATCCGCCCCCTTCCGGGGGGACGCTCTCACCGGGGACATTCCTGATTCATCTCCGGGATGCGGGAGCGGAGTGTCCCCGCACATCCCTTGGCACCGGGCGGCACGCACGGATACTTTGCCGTATTCATGAAATGAACCACACCGCGTGGTACAACGTACCGGCGTGGGTGCGCTATAATTTTACCATGCCTCTTTCCCGGATGACCTGCCCGGCTTGCGGGGCGGACCTTGCCTACGATTCCCACCAGGCGGAAAAAGGCCCGGACGGGAAGGAGATGTGCCCCTACCTGGGCCGGCCATACTCCAAGCTGCGGGCGGCGCACGATCTGATCTATTTCGGCAAATGGAGGAAGATGGACGCCACGACGACCGACATCCGGCGGGCCTACCATCAGATCGGAAGGCACCTGAAGGCGATCGGCGAGGTCCTGGGAACGAAGGATCTCCCCGCGGCGCGGCGGGATCTTGGCAAGGCGATCGAGGCGTTCCAGGCGGGGGATCCCGAGGGGGAGTCTCCGGATTCCCTCCGGTTCATGGACCACGCCCTCTCCTACGCCCACACGGCGATCGACGATCTCCTGCACGAGGAGGGCCTGCCCCCCCACGACCCCATGGAATTCTCGAAATGGTACGACGCGGTGGAAGTGCCGTTCAAGGAGGAGTGGTGACCGGTACCGGTACTCGAGGAGGAAACCGATGATATCGCTCGAACGATACCCCAGGGAAATCACACTGCGCGACGGCGCAAGGCTTACCCTGCGTCCGATGGTCCCGGAGGATGCAGACCGGCTCTGGGATTTCTTCCGCCGGATCCCGCCGGAAGACAAGATGTTCTTCCGGGAGGACGTAAGCCGAAAAGAAGTGGTGGAACGGT
>MGQW01000003.1 GCA_001798885.1 Deltaproteobacteria bacterium RBG_16_64_85 | reverse complement strand
CCGGGCGTTCCGTCTGGAAAAGGCGATCGGCACCAGGTCCAAGATCTACTACAAGAACGAAGGCGTGAGCGCCGGGGGGAGCCACAAGCTCAACACCTCCATCCCGCAGGCGTTCTACAACAAGCAGTTCGGCCGCAAGCGGATCGCCACGGAGACCGGCGCGGGGCAGTGGGGGTCCGCCATGGCGATCGCCGGCAGTTTCTTCGGGATCGAGGTCAAGGTCTACATGGTGAAGGTGAGCTACGTCCAGAAGCCTTACCGGCGCATGCTCATGGAGGTGTTCGGGGCCAAGGTGGTGCCGTCCCCCAGCAGGGACACGGCGTCCGGGAGGTCGATCCTGGCCGGGAACCCGGATTCCCCGGGATCGCTGGGCATCGCCATCTCCGAGGCTGTCGAGGACGCCGCGGGGAGGGAAGACACCAGCTACGCCCTGGGGTCCGTGCTCAACCATGTCCTCCTCCACCAGACGGTGATCGGGCTCGAGGCGAAGGAGCAGATGGCCATCGCCGGCGACTATCCCGACGTGGTCATCGGGTGCCACGGGGGAGGGAGCAACTTCAGCGGGATCGCACTGCCGTTCCTGCAGGACAAGCTCAGCGGGGGGAAGAGGAACCTCCGCCTCGTCGCCGCGGAGCCCACGTCCTGCCCGACGCTTACGAAGGGCGTGTACGCGTTCGATTTCGGGGACACGGCCAAGCTGACGCCGATCGTCAAGATGTACACCCTTGGACACGACTTCATCCCGGAAGGGATCCACGCCGGGGGATTGAGGTACCACGGGGCGGCGCCGCTGGTGAGCCAACTCCTGAGCGAAGGGCTCGTCGAGGCTCAGGCATACGCGCAGCTCCAGGTGTTTTCCTCCTCCATCACCTTCGCCAAGGCGGAGGGGGTGCTGCCGGCGCCGGAGTCCGGGCACGCCATCCACGCGGCGATCGCCGAGGCAAAGAAGGCCGACGCGGAAGGGGTGGAGAGGGTGATCCTGTTCAACCTCTCGGGGCACGGATTCTTCGACCTGGCGGCCTACGACGACTTCCTCACGGGGAAGCTGGCCGATCACGAGCACAGCGAGGAGAAGGTGCGCGAGGCGCTCGGCAACCTTCCCAAAGTCGCGGGGTAGGGCGGGCGCTGTTTGTGCGGATAGGGAAAACCGCCCTCATCGGCATCAATAGAAGGGGAACGAAGATGTAAGTCTCTGTTCAAATCGTGGATCGACATAAGGCGGGGCCGTGGTGGCCCCGCTTTTTTTCTCTCTTTGATAAGCTCCGCAAACCGGACTTTCAAATCCGGGTCAATATCTCTTTTTTGTGATTCCCGACGGTATTTCACAAGAGAAGACAATCCAGAAATCCTGAACATTAGCGGATGCTTACAATCCAATAGAAACGGGCACGGCGTATGCAAAGACTTGCGTACCATTCAGAAACGGTTAGCGCACCGAACCACTCGCCACCCTCAAGGAGGTAAAAAGATGGTTCGCAAAGCGGTCAAGTGGATGGTTCCCTGGTTCGCGGGGTGCCTGGTCTTTCTCCTTGCACAGCTGGTTTTCGCCCCCCCCGCGTCGGCGCTTCTCTACAGTTGGCCCACGACCGTAACGGATGACAAAGGAGACACCGCGGTCAAGCAGAAAGATATCCTCTCGGCTTCGCACGCCTTCGATGGATCATTTCATTACTTCCGGATCGACATGCTGCGGGAACCCCGGTGGAAGGCGGCCGAGACCTACGGCTTCTTCATCGATTCGAAAGCGGGGGGCGCCGATCCGACCGGCAGCAACCTGATCTCCGGAGGCCTTTCCGGAATCGATTTCATCGTCAGCACCGACTACTCCATCACCGGTGTGCCCGGGGCCCGAACGTTGACCACCAATCCGGCTTTCAAGCAGTGGGCCGGAACCGATTTCACCGGGATCACGGATGGGGGGCTTGCGTTTCTGCAATCCGAACGGGTCCTGGAGTGGAAGATCAACAAGAATTACTTCGACTCCCCCTTTACCTTCTGGGCGGCGAGCCTGAAACCCGGCAATTCCCCCGCAACGACGTATGACCTAACCTCGAACGCCGTTACGACCCCGATCCCCGGCGCCGCCTGGCTCTTCGCCACGGGCGTACTGGCGCTGGCCGGCCTGAAAAGAAAAACGACGCCCGCGTCGTAATTTCTCCCCCGAGCGGAAATCCGGTGGGCAGGGCCATGACGGCCCTGCCTGCCGTTCCCCCCTTGCGGTTCGTCCCTCACGAAAGCTTCTTGTCGGCGCACGGGGGATTCCCCTGGATGAGTTCCTTGCGACCCCGGTTTCCCAGCCATACCAATTCCGAAGCCAAGTTTCATTTCTGTTGTTTCTGCAGATTTCCGCAATGTCGGGCATTGGGAAAAATCTTCTTGTCTATCATAGGTTTACATTCCTTTTTGTTGCGGGCATGGGGTATGCAGATACCAGCGGTACATTCAGACACGGTAAGCGCACCGAACGACACGCCACCATCGAGGAGGCAAACATGTTGCGCAAAACGGGCAGATCGGTTGTTCCCTGGTTCGTAGGGGGGTTGGCATGCGTTCTTACCTTCGGTTTGGCGGTTCCCCCTGCCTCCGCGTCCTTTGTCTTCAATTGGAGTTCTCCGGGGGTCATTTCCCACGTGGACACCGATACGAACCCCCCGGGTCCGGTCCCCGATTCCGCCGGACAAAACATCTCCAAGGTATGGTGGGGATGGGCCAGCAATGCCCACTATTTCCGCATGGACCTTGCGGCGACCCCCACGGTTTCCGATTTTGCGGACCGGTACGGCATCCATGTCGATTTCAAGAGCAACGTCGGCAATCCGCTCTATTCCGGAATCGATACCCTTCTGACAAGCGAGTTCAACGGCTCGGCCTACACCCCGTTGCTGAAGGCATGGGACGGACATAAATTCGCGACCGTCAACGATCCGATCCTTTCCTGGACCGGGTTCGATTTCCAGCGCTCGGGGAACACCCTCGAATGGAAGATCTTCGGCAATGCGACGATTTTCAACTGGTGGGGAGTGACCGAAAAAGAGGGCGGCCTGATGGACGTCTCCTCCAAGGTGACCACCACCCCGATCCCCAGCGCCGCCTGGCTCTTCGCCACGGGCGTCCTGGCGCTCGTCGGCCTGAAAAGAAAATCGACCGACAATACGTAAATTCTCTCCCAAGCAGGAGTCGGCAGGCAGGGCCGCTATGGCCCTGCCTGTTCCTTCTGGTCGAGGTTTGGTTGGCTTTGGAGTTCTCCCACGATTCGGTCCTCCCGGCGATTTCGAGCCGGATGGGCGGTAGCCTGGGCCGGCACGGATAGGTAAAGGGGTGAACAAAAGGGGCCGATCCTTCCGTCGGCCCCCGGCGTACCGAACGGAAAAAACCCATTACACTTCCGACCCCTGAGAGCGGTAACCAGCCTGATGTCCGACGTGCCGGTCCCGTGAATTCCGATCCGATCCGCTGTGGCCCTTGGTCTTTCCTCTGATGAAGATGTGTCCTCTTTGTAGATACTCCGGGGAGTCGATGCCATGAGAGCCCGCATCCGGAAGTGGGGGAACAGCCTGGCCCTGCTGTGCCCGATCGTAGATCGGGGGAAGGGGTATCCCTTCGAGGTCCAAATCCCTGCGCGCATGAAGGTGTCCGGGGCGGTCCTCTCCGACCAGGTGAAAAGCCTGAACTGGCGGGCCCTCGACCTGGAGCTGATCTGCCGGCTGCCCGAGGAGACCGTTTCGAGGGTCTTGATGAAAGCCGCCACCCTGCTGTCGAAATGATGCAACCCTTCTCCATAACCATCGTCGCCGGGGCCCGGCCCAACTTCATGAAGATCGAGCCGATCGTGCGCGCACGAATGCCCGAAAGAATTCGGCCCTGGCATCCGGCGTCGATCTGCGGATTTCGATCGTCCACACCGTGCAGCATTACGACGAGAACATGTCGGAGGTTTTCTTCCGGGAACTTGCGATCCCTAAACCCGACCAGCACCTGGAGGTGGGCTCGGGAAGCCACACGGAGCAGACGGCGAAGATCATGGTGGCCTTCGAGAAGGTACTTCAGGTGAATCGGCCCGAATGGGTCGTCGTCGTGGGGGATGTGAACTCCACGATCACCTGCGCGCTCACCGCGAAGAAGATGGGGGTGAAGGTGACGCACGTGGAAGCGGGCCTCCGGTCGTTCGACATGACGATGCCCGAGGAGATCAACCGCAAGCTCACCGACGCCATCTGCGACCTGCTCTTCGTCACCGAGGAATCGGGCGTCCGCAGTCTGCGCGCGGAGGGAGTGAGGGAGGAGAAGATGATCCTCGTCGGCAACGTGATGATCGACAAGGGGTGGCCAGCAGCGTCCTGATATTAAGTGCGGTGCATCCGCGTATAAAGAGCAAAGTTCAATCCCATCTCCGGCTAGCATTAAGAGAAAAAGACGGTTCTTGGTGAATCATGCGATGGTAACAACCTTCGGTGACGCGTTTTCCGTGGTTTGTGAATGACGAGTTAAAGGGGACTAAACGATGGGAAAAAATTTCGCTCTGATCGGCGCTGGCGGGTATGTTGCACCACGACATATGAAAGCCATCCGTGACACAGGGAACAATTTAGTGGCGGCCATCGATAAATCGGATTCCGTTGGAATACTCGACAGCTTCTCTCATGACATTTCCTTCTTCACGGAATTCGAACGTTTTGACCGGCACGTTGAAAAACTGCGCCGCAGTGGTGATGAAAAGAGACTGCACTATGTCACCATATGCTCGCCGAATTATCTCCATGATGCTCATATGCGTTTTGCCCTGCGTGTTGGGGCTGATGCTATTTGCGAAAAGCCTTTGGTTCTGAATCCATGGAACCTGGATGCTTTGGCAGTATTTGAAAAAGAGATGGGCCGCAAGATCTATAATATCCTGCAACTGCGCGTTCATCCTTCAATTGTCGGGCTTCGGGAAAAGGTTGCAAGCACACCCGATGGCAAGCGGTACGCTATCGACTTGACATACATTACCAGTCGCGGACGTTGGTATTTCACCTCATGGAAAGGTGACATACAAAAATCCGGTGGAGTTGCGACGAATATCGGGGTCCACTTCTTTGATGTGTTGATATGGGTTTTTGGAAACGTGCGATATCACGAAGTGCACCTTTCCGAACCAGCGCGGATGAGTGGGATTATCGAGCTGGAAAAGGCGTATGTGCGCTGGTTCATGTCAGTTGACGGGGCGGATCTCCCGGAGCAAGCCGTAGCAGCAGGAAAATCTACCTTCCGCTCAATGACGGTAGATGACGAAGAGATCGAGTTTTCTGATGGATTTACCGACCTTCATACCGTCGTCTATCGTGAGATCTTGGCGGGGAGAGGATCTAGCATCGAAGATGCCCGCCCCTCAATAAATCTAGTTTACGAACTGCGGAATGCTAATGCATCCTCCACGAATGGTTCTCGTCGGCACCCGCTGCTGAGAATGAAGCGATAAACATTTTTTCTCCTGGAGGATAAGAATGCCGGAATATTTTTTACATGAGTCGTCATATATCGATGAAGGCGCCGAAGTTGGGAATGGAACAAAGATTTGGCATTTCTCCCATGTCCTCTCGGGTGCCAAAATCGGCGAGCGATGCACCTTTGGGCAAAACGTATCTGTCGCAGGAGGAACGATAATCGGAAACAACGTAAAGGTTCAAATTAATGTCTCCTTTTATGAAGGAACCGTGATCGAGGATGATGTCTTTCTAGGCCCCTCCTGCGTCCTTACAAACGTCACGAATCCACGCTCCAAGTAGTTCGAAGATCCTTGTATGAAAAAACCTTACTACGGCGCGGTTGTTCCATTGGTGCTGGAGTTATATTAATCACAGGAATTTAAGTAGCAGTTGGCAAAAATATATTTTTTGGGAATAAAATGTTTTTTCACTT
>MGQW01000002.1 GCA_001798885.1 Deltaproteobacteria bacterium RBG_16_64_85 | reverse complement strand
CTTCCACTCGACGAAGAGGTAAAAGAGGTTGACCGACCAGGCGAAGAAGACCAGGGACTCGTACAGGTTCGTGACCGGGATCCGGCCGATCCCCATATTGTACGACTCGGCCCAGCGGACGCCGATCGCGGCGGTGGAGACGATCGCGGCGACGATGCAAATCCATGTCCCTACTCGCGCGAGGGTGTCTTTCTTGCCGTAAAGGGCCGCAACATAGTTCACGGAGGCGGCTCCGAACAGAAGGGTCGTCAGGTCGAAGAGTCGTACATTCAGCATGGTTCAGGCGGCTCCTGTGGAAACGGTGAAAATAAAAATAGCACGTTGGGATTATACCGCGAGCGCCTTCAGATCGCTCTGGATTTTCTCGAATTTCTTTTCGAAGGCAAGTCGGTTCTTGCTCGCGGAGCCGGCAAGGACAACCTCCACGCGGCCGTCCGCCGAAGGCGTCAACCGTACCCAAAGGCGTTGGTGAGACATGAAGAAAGCGATGAGGATCCCGATCACCATCAGGGTACACCCCACCCAGACGATGTTCACCCCCGGGTCTTTCGCCACCTGGAGGCCCGTGTAGAACGCCTGGTGCAGGCCCCCGAAGGAAAAGGAGTACCGATCCTTCCGCTGTCGGTCGAAGTCGGGGCGCGCCTGCGGCAGCCAGAACCGGGCGTTCTGCTGCCCCGGCTTCTCCAGCTCGACGAGGAGGGCGGGGCCTAACCCCTGGTAATCCGGCTGGTAATCCATCCCGGTGACCCCCCCGTATCCCGGGATCTCGACCGGCTGCCCCGCGTAGAGCGAAAGGGTCGTCACGGGGGCGCCGCCGGCATCGCGGACCGTCACCTGCGCCGTGGCGGACCCGGCCTGCCCGTAGCTCGACTGGTAGAACCAGATCCCCTTGTACTGGAGAGGGTCGTTGACGACGATCTTCTTGCGGAGCACCTCCCGGCCGTTCTCGATGACGCTCAGGTCGGAGGCGTATTCCTTCGGCTGCTGGGTCTGGTGCCCGTGCTGGTCCGTGTAGAAGGTGAGCGTGAACTTGTTGCACCGCACCGCGAAATCGAGGTCGACCGGTTTGGTGCCGCCCCGCGTCGGAACCTGCCGGATCGACTGCCCTTCGAGGATATTGACGAATCCCTTGAAACCGAGCACGTTGCCGAAGATCGCCCCGATGAAGATGATGACGATGGAAGTGTGGGTCACGTAGACGCCGAACCGCGAGACGATGCCCTTCTCGGCATAGAGGTGCACGGCCTCGCTGCTCCGCGTCACCAGGGGCTTGCCGATGGACTGGCCCATGGCCCCCGCGTACCTGTCGGCCCACGCATCCGGGGATCCCTTCTTCTTCCACCGGGCCACCAGCCCGAGGCTCTTCTCGAGATTGTCGTCGAGGGTCGTTTTCGGGTTCCGGACGACCTTCACGACCCGCGGTAGCCGGTCGAGGGTGCAGCAAGAGAGGTTGACGGTGAACAGGACCAGCAGGAGCAGGAACCACCAGGAATGGTACATGTCGAACAGGTTCAGGGCATCCAGCATCCGGATGGTCGCGTCGCCGTAGAACTGGCGATACTTCTCGATCGGCTGGTTCTGCTCGATGATCGTTCCGAAGACGGAGGCGACGGCCAGGATGATCAGAATCGTGATGGCCAGCTTCAGCGAGGTGAAGAAATTCCACACCTTGTCCATCGCGGATTGGCTGCGCTTATCGTCCGACATGGGGATTCACCTTCGAGAGATGGGAAAATCTTTTACGGTAAAACTTAAAAATTCAACCATAAATAATAGCGGAAAGTCAAATTAAAACGAGAGAGGGCGGGATCGCCCGCCCTCTCCATCCTGCCGGGACCCGTGTGCCCGATCACTTCTTGTGGCACTCGTCACACTTGGTCGGCCCCTTCGCCATCTTCTTGTGGCAGTCCTTGCAGGTGGTGTGGAACGCTTCCTTGAGCTCGACCACCTTGCCTTCCGCTTTGGCCTTGTGGCAGTTGGAGCATTTCTCCTCCTTGCCGGCCTCGTTCTTGTGATGGCAATCCTTGCAGGCCTTGGCCCGCGTCGTGTGGGCCTTGTGGTTGAACTCCACGGGCCCCTTGGTCTTCTGGATCTCCTTGATGGTGATCTTCTCTGGTGCATCCGCGCTGATGACCAAGCCGGCGGAGAACGTCACCGCCAGGACGATCGTCAAAAAAGCTGCGAACTTCTTCATCCGTACTCACCCCCTCTCTTGTTGGTTTATAGCCAGAGATTGCACCGGGCACAGCGTTCCGCTTCGTGATGAACACCTTCTTCGGTCAATCTCTTTTCCACTTCCTGAAAAGTCCGCCGCCTTTCTTCCGGTGAAAGCCTTGGAGCTTCGCTGCGGATCCGCCATTCGGGCCGGTCGGATATCTGGGGCTCCCCCGCGCGGCGGTAGTTGTCCTCGAACCGCGCTTTCCTGACTTCTTCGACGCAGAGGTCCTCGTAGATATTCAGGGCGGCCGCCCTTCCGGAGGCCGAGGCCTCGACGACCGTCCCGGGGCCGCGTACGCAGTCCCCGCACACATAGGCGGGAATTCTAGTTTCCTTCTCCTTAAAAAGCAACCGATAAACGTGGCGGGCCGGGTCCAGCGTTTTCCGGGAGGCGGAAGCCGGGAGGAAGTCCGGCCTGGGACGGCTGCCGACGGCCATGACGATCCTGTCGGTGCGGACCTCGAATTCGCTTCCGGGAACCGTGTGGGGCAGGAAGCCCCCCTTCGCGTCGAACTCGATCCGGTCCACACGGAGCGCCTCGAACCCCGCGACCCGCCCCTCCCGCAACAGGAACTTCTTGACCGCAGTGGAGGGGAGAATCCTGCTCCCTTCCGCGATCGCATCCTCCACTTCCCATGGGGAGGCGGGCATCGTCTCGCGGGATTCCAGGCAGGCGATCGTCACCTCCTCCGCCCCCAGGCGGATGGCCGACCGCGCGACATCGACCGCGACGTCCCCGCCCCCGATGACCACCAGCTTGCCGTGAATCGGGCGCATCTCCCCGCGCCGGATGCGGGCGAGGAACGTCATCGCGTCGAGGAATCCTTCCTCTTCCCCTCCTGCCCCCGGAAGTCGGACCGCCTCTTCCGCGCCGACCGCCAGCAGCACAGCGTCGAATCCCTCGCGCGCAAGATCCTCAAGGGCGGAATCCGCGTCCAGTCGCTTCCCCCCCTGGAAACGGACCCCCCGGGCGAGGATGGTGCGAATGTCGCAAAGCCCGGCCTCGTGAGGGAGGCGGAACTCGGGGGCGCCGTACCGGATCTTCCCTCCGGGCTCCGCGTTCGCATCGAACACGGTGGCCCGGCACCCCAGCCGCGCAAGCGTGTCGGCCGCGGAAAGCCCGGCCGGCCCCGCCCCGACAACGGCTACCCGAGGCGAGGGGATCCCCTCGCCCGTGGCCGTGGAAGGCGGGATCCCCACAGCGTACCCGACATCGGCCAGGTAGCGCTTGATCGCCATGATGGAGATCGGTGCATTGAATTCGTTCCGGACGCACACCTGCTCGCAGGGATGCGGGCACCCCCTGCCGCAGAAGGCGGCAAAAGGGAGCCTGTCGTGGACGAGGGCAAGCGCCTCGAGCGGGCGCCCCTCGCGCACGAGGGCGATGTAGTCGGGGACGTTGATGTCGGACGGGCAGGCTGCCTGGCAAGGCGCCACTGTTTCCCTGAAGCCGCGGCCCGCATCGACCCAGGCGAGGTAATAGATCAGGCCGAACGCCAGCAGGAGCAGGGAGTGCCCGGTCGTGGGACCTTTCCAGACGCTGATCACCAGCCCAAGGCTCAAGGGGATGAGCGCGGCCCAGAAGGCCCCGTGGAGACGGCGACCGCTGTAAAAATGCCCGATGCCGGGGAAGATCAGGGACAGCTTCGCCGAGGTTCGGAGGATCCTCGCGCGTTGGATCTCCCAGAGGAGGCGGTCCCGCTGGTCGACCCTGCCGGAACAAGGCTGGCACCTTTTTTCCTCTCCCTTGCGCTCGACCTCGCAAAGGATGCAGTCCTTGTAGCCGTATCGGAGGAGGTTTTCCGGGCGGAGGAAGTCCATCACCTTGCTATTTTCAGGCGTGCGTACCTAAAAATGCAAGGGTGTCCCCACGAATTAGGTCCCGATAATTTCGTTCAGCCCTTCAACGACTTGAGCCAATTCCTCAGGGGTTACACCGGGCCCAGCTCACAGGCACTGCTGTTGGTGTTATCAACAATGCCGATACGGCAATTGCCACATTCACTTCGCCTGCCACCGGCACCTACTCATTTATGCTGACGGCGACAGATACTACTGCCCGGACCGGTACAGCTACCGCGATGATCACCCGATGGACGGCTACGCCGTCCGCGCTATCCTTCCCCGGCCTGAAGGCCGAGGCTTGTCGCGCATCAGGGTCAACAAACAAGGGATCCGCCAAAGTCCAATTCGTTTGGGGGCGTGCAGGGTCTTGTCGGCCTGATGACAACCACGCCAACCGGTAGCGATCAGCGGCGATCGTTTCAGGAGCCGGTAGTCGGATGCTTTGCAGGGGAGACCTTCTGGAGCTTCCTCAGAAGTTAGGGGTATCGTGAATCGAGTCGCCGTTCCGGTTAATGTGCCACCGGTCGCCCGCCATCACGCCATAGCCGTCCGCAACCCCGGTGAAGTCCTGGAACGTGTTGTCTAGGACCACGGAAATATTGTAGAAGTCGTACTTTGTGGGCTCGAAACCGACCAGGACGACGTTGTCCGTGTAGACGCCATTCTCGCTGAAAAAGATCGCCTGCGTCTTTTGGAGGTGCTTGAGCGCTGTCTGCGCCTGTGTGAACCGTGCCTTGGTCACGAACTTGCTGTAGGTCGAGAAGGCCAGTACCGCCAGGATCGCCGTGATGGTGAACACGATCAAAAGCTCAACGAGGGTGAACCCTCGGGGGGGCCTTCGGATCGGGGCCCCGCTCATGTCGCGGCAGGCCCTTGCGGATCTTTCTCCCCTTGCCGCGCCTTGCCCTGCTCCTCCGAAACCTTCCTGGACAGGCTTTCCAGGAGTTCGGCCGTGGTGTGGAAGAAATCTCCACGCCGGAAGGTCACCTTCTGTGGGTAATCTCCCTCCAGCATCCGACGGAGGATGGAGTTGATCCGGAAGATCGGGCCGACGACACGACGACTGAAGAAAAGGGTGTAGAGGAACACTCCGCCGAAAATGAACAGCGCGGCCGGCCACACGCGGCGGTGCAGCACGAGAAGCTCCCTCGCGGCCGGCTCCAGCTCTGCAAGGTCGCTCCCCGTAGCCAGAAGAACCAACGAGGGGGCGAACACGATGACGAGGCCGCCGATGAAGAACGCGAGAAAGCCGAACATCATCCGCCATGCGAGTCCGAGCTGGAATTTCCTGTCGATCAGGCGGGGCTTCCGGCGATTCCCGGGATGAGCCACGTTCGCCTCCTCCGGCCGTTTTTGACATTCTATTGTTATCTGGCTAAATAATTCAACGATCATCGCAAATGTACGTCGTCCGAAGGCAGCGTGAAACGTCGGGGAGAGGGCGATCCCGTAGGAGACCTTGTCGCGGTGCGGCACGGGGCTGCCACGCTCCACAAGGCCACCGTGGAACATTCCTGGTTCATTACAGGGATGCGGGAGAGGAGTGTCTCCGCCCACCCGGTCGGCGCCCCGTGCCGGTTCAAATCCCCCTGGGGACGAAAACGAAAGAAATGGCGATGAATGTCGGGATTAGACCGATAAGCCTCGCGCGTTCTCGTCCTCCTGCTCGCCGGGATCGCGGGAGTCATCACCTTCACCGCCTCCGGCCAGAAGGCGCTCGCGACCGTCGTATCCGCCATGCAATCGATGTGGCGGCGGTGACGGGAAAAGAACCGTCTAAAAAAAACCGGCCGGTTCGAGAAACTCCCTCGGGATCAAGATCCTTAAGCCTTTTAGTGATGCGGAACTCCTGGTCGGATCCACGGAAAGCAGGTCCTTATCGCCTGTAATCAGGTAATCCGCCTGGATGGAGGCGCACAAACCGAGATAGGCATCATCCATCCGCCCGCCCGAAGACTTCGGAGGAGATCAGCCGGCCTCTCATCGACTGCAGTGGCTATGCTCAGGTGCCCGGTCCGGTTAAGGCACGGTCGTCCAGAAACGGATTGTGGATTCGAACGCCGGAAATCTTTCCTCCGGCCTGGAGATCTTCCGACCAGACGACGGTTGCACCCTGCGCAGAGGCGCTTCGAACGATCATTCCGTCCCAGAACGAAATGCACGCTTTCTCGGCGATCTCGATGGCGCCAAGGACATCTTCTATCGACGGACGATGGATCCGCCAGGCACCCATGTCGCCGATGATGGTCCTCGCCCTCTCCGGGCGAAGGGGTCTCGCGATTTTACGTGTCGTGATCACGAAGAACTCTTGGAGCACTTGGATGCTCGTGCTTCCCGCGTTCCCGCTCCACAACCTCTCCATCAATGCCGCGGCCCTTCGGTTTTTCGGACCCGCCGACCTGTCGTAAGCATAGACGAGAACGTTCGTGTCGACGAACTCAACGGCCATGGAGGTCTTCTCTCGTCCAGGTCGCCTTGCCCTTCGTCCCCAGGTCCGGAGGGTTCTTGAGCAATGCCGCCTGCCTGTTTCTCGCCCTCCGATAAGAGACGTCGTCCCGGACCAGGACTTCCAGCGTCTCTCCCAGCAGGGCCGACAGGGACATTCCTTTCTCCACGGCGATGTGACGCGCTTCCTTCAATATTTCCGCCTCGATGGCCACGGTCACGTTCTTTCGAGCCATGTTCTTCTCCCTCCTTTCCCATCTACGCATATTGAGTGTAACACGAATCCTGTGTTACCACAACAACAGAGGGAAGGACACAACCGAGGGAAGAAAAAAAACCGTCCAGAAAACACCGTTCTGAAAACCAGGGTAATCCGCAAGAAACCCCTTTATTATTGATGGCGTCCCCAGCCGGATTTGAACCGGCGTCGCCGCCGTGAAAGGGCGGTGTCCTTGGCCGGACTAGACGATGGGGACGCGATGAAGTGCTCTGGTGAGCCCAGCAGGAATCGAACCTGCGACCCTCTGATTAAAAGTCAGATGCTCTACCAACTGAGCTATGGGCTCCCCGGAAACACATCATGCTAACGGCGGGCAGCGCGAAGTGTCAAGCCCGGAACGGATTCCTGCGGACGATCGTCTGGTTCCGCTCGGGCCCCACGGAAACCAGGGAAATCTCCACGCCGGACACCTCTTCGAGCAGACGCACGTATTTCTGTGCCGCTTTCGGCAGGTCGCCGAACTCCTTCGCGTCGGAGAGGTCCTCCTTCCACCCCTCCACCTGCTCGTACACGGGTTTCACCCCTTCGAATTCAGCGAGGAGGAGGGGCACTTCGTCCCGTCTCGTTCCGCCGATTTCGTAAGCGACGCAGATGTTGATCCGCGGCAGCCCCGAAAGGACGTCGAGCTTGGTGAGGGCAAGGCCGGAAAGGCCGTTCAGACGGTGGGCGTAACGAACCACGGGAGCGTCGAACCAGCCGCAGCGGCGGGGACGCCCCGTCGTGGAACCGTACTCGTTCCCCCGGTCCCGGATCCGCTGCCCTTCCTCGTCGAACAGCTCCGTCGGAAACGGCCCGCCGCCCACGCGGGTGGCGTACGCCTTCGAGACGCCGATGACGCCGCTGATTTTCGTCGGGGGAACGCCGGAGCCCGTGCACGCCCCTCCCGCCGTGGTGTTGGAGGAGGTGACGAAGGGGTAGGTCCCGTGGTCGATGTCCAGCAGGGTCCCCTGGGCCCCCTCGAAGAGGACCTTCGCACCCCGGTTGATCTCCTCGTTGAGGAAGCTCGAGGTGTCGATGAGATGGGGCTTCAGCCGCTCCCCGTATCCCAGGTACTCCTCGAAGGTTGACTGGAAAGGGATCTCCTCGGCCTCGTAGTAGTTTTTCAGGAGGAAGTTCTTCGGCTCGAGATTGGCCTTGAGCTTCTCCGCGAAGGTGTCCGGATGGACCAGGTCGCAAGCCCGGATGCCGTTCCGTGCGATCTTGTCCTCGTAACAGGGGCCGATCCCCCGCGCCGTGGTCCCGATCTTCCGGCTCCCCAGCTTCTCCTCGCGCACGCGGTCCAGCACGATGTGATACGGCAGGATGATGTTGGCGAGGAGCCCGACCTTGAGCTGCGCGTCGTCCTTCAGGTAGCCGCGCTCCTTGAGCCGGCCGACCTCGGTCAGCAGGACCTTCGGGTCTATGACCACGCCGTTGGCGATGACGCACTTCTTCCCGGGGTGCAGGATGCCGGAGGGGATCAGGTGGAAGACGAACTTTTCCCCCTTGACCACCAGCGTGTGCCCGGCGTTGTTCCCCCCGGTCGACCGCACGATGATGTCGGCGAACTCCGAGTAGATGTCGACGATCTTCCCTTTTCCCTCGTCGCCCCACTGGGCGCCGATGACGATGATGCTCTTCAAGTAGGTCGCCTCTTTCCTAGAACGTCAGAAATTTTGCGGCGGTGATGTTGGGAAGCTTGCTCAGTTGCTTGAGGACGGGCTCGGGAACCGGGTGATCGACGCTGATCAGCGAAACGGCGGTCCCCCCGACCTGCATCCGGCCCAGTTGCAGGCCGGCGATGTTGATCCCCTTCTCCCCCAGGAACGTCCCGACCCGTCCGACGACTCCGGGGACGTCCTGGTTCTGCAGCATCAGGATCCCGCCCGAAAGGTCCGCCTCGATCGGGAAGGAGTTGATTCTCACGACGCGGGGGGCTTTGCCGAAGACGGTCCCCGCAACGGAAGAGTCGCCCTTCTCCGTCACGACATGGACGCGGACCAGGCTCGTGTATTCCTCCGACCGGGCGACCTTGGTCTCCGTGACCTTGACGCCGCGCTCCTCGGCCACCATGCGGGCGTTGACGAGGTTGACCTCCTCGGTCTGGTACTGCAGCAATCCTTTCAGGATCGAGATGGTCACCGGAGCGGTGCTCAGCTTTCCGACCTCCCCGATGTACTCCACCTTCAGCTCTTTCAGCGGGGTATCGAGCATCTGGCCGTGGAAGGCTCCCAGCTTCTCGCCCAGCTCCAGGTAAGGCTTCAGGGTCGGAAGAAGCTCGGCCGAGACCGACGGGAAGTTGACGGAGTTGCGGATGGTCCCTTTTTTCAGGAAGTCGCAGATCTGCTCGGCGATGAGGACCGCAACTTTCTCCTGGGCCTCCGTGGTGGCGGCGCCAAGGTGCGGCGTGAGGATCACGCTGGGGTGCTTGAAGTACGGCGTGTCCGGCGGAGGGGGCTCGACGGGGTAGACGTCGAGCGCCGCGCCCTTGACCTTTCCCGATTCCAGCGCCGCATGCAGGTCGGCCTCGTTGATCAGCGCCCCGCGGGCGCAGTTGATGAGGAAAACCCCCTTTTTCATCTTTTCGATCGAGGAAGCGTTCACCATGTTCTTCGTCTCGGGGGTCAGGGGCGTGTGAAAGGTGATGAAGTCGGACCGGCGATACAGCTCGTCGAGAGTAACGTACTCGACGCCCAGCCGCGCCATGTCGTCCTTCGACACGTACGGGTCGACCCCCAGTACGACCATTTTCAAACCCAGGCCCCGCTCGGCGACGACCTTCCCGATGTTCCCCATCCCGACCACGCCCAGGACCTTGTCGGTGAGCTCCGTCCCCATGAACTTGCTCTTCTCCCACTTCCCTTCCTTCATCGAGGCGGTGGCCTGGGGGAGCTGGCGCGCCAGGGCCATCAGCATCGCGATGGCATGCTCGCCCGTGGTGACGGTGTTGCCGCCCGGGGTGTTCATCACCACCACACCCTTCTTGGTGGCCGCCACCTTGTCGATGTTGTCCGTACCGCTGCCCGCGCGGCCGATCACCTTCGTGCGGGACACCTTCTCGAACGCCGCGGCGGTGGCCTTCGTGGCTCCACGCACCACGATACCGTCGTAGTTGTCGATGACCGCTGCAAGCTCCTCCGGGGTCATCTTGCTCTTCACGTCGACCTCGATCCCCTCCTTGACGAAGACGTCGATGCCGACCTTCTGCAGGTTGTCGAGAGCCAGAACTTTCATGGCGGGCCACTCTCCTTTCGAAGGGTTGTTATCCCTGCTTCACGCGTGCGAACTCCTCCATGAACCCGGCGAGCGTGTTCACCCACTCGTAGGAGGCGGCGTTGTACATGGAAACGCGGATTCCGCCCACGGAGCGGTGCCCCTTGAGCCCCACCATGCCGCGCTTTTTGGCCTCCGCGATGAACTCCGCCTCGAGGTCCTCGCCAGGAAGCCGGAAGACCACGTTCATCACCGACCGGCTCTCCCTCTCCACCGGCGACCGGAAGAACCGGGAGTTCGCGTCGATGACGCCGTAGAGCCGTGCCGCCTTCTTCCGGTTCACTTCTTCCGCCTTGGCCAGGCCGCCCTGCCCTTTGAGCCAGGAAAGGACGTTCCGGACCATGTAGATTCCGAAGGTGGGGGGGGTGTTGTAAAGGGACCTGTTCTCCGCGTGGGTGCGGAACTGGAAGATCTTCGGGATGTCCTTTCTCCCCTTCTCCACAAGCTCCTTCGATACCACCACGACCACCACGCCCGACGGGCCGATGTTTTTCTGCGCGCCGGCGTAGACCAGGCCGAACTTCGTGATGTCGAAGGACCGCCAGAGAAAATCGCTCGACATATCGGCGACGAGGGGCACGGTGCCGGTACCGGGGAAGGCGCGGGAGCCGTCGACGTTGAATTCCACGCCGTGGATGGTCTCGTTGGAGGTGATGTGCAGGTAGGCGGCCCCGGGGTCGACCTTCACCTCGGCGGGAGCCGGCACGCGGGTGTAGCTCTTCTCCTTGCCTTCGCCGGTGCCGATGTTCTGGACCGCCAAATTGGCGCCGAACAGCGCCGATACGATTTTCGCCTCGCCGAGAGCCTTCTCGCCCCAGGCGCCGGTGACGAGGTACTGGGCGGTTTTCCCCTTCTCGAGGAGGTTCATGGGAATCTCCGCGAACAGCGACGTGGCCCCTCCCTGAAGCAGAAGGACCTCGTAGCCCGACGGGACGCCGAGGAGCTCCCGGACAAGGGCGATGGCTTCGTCATGGACCGCCTCGTACTCCTTGCCTCGGTGGCTGTGTTCCATCACTGACATGCCGCTCCCGGCGAAGTCGAGCAATTCGTCGCGGGCTCGCTCCAGCGCAGGAAGAGGAAGGGTGGCGGGTCCGGCGTTGAAGTTGATCTTTCGGCTCATCGGCAGCACCTCCATGGTTGTTGGGGGGAGAAGCAAAGGAATGTCTATCAAAGGCACCAGGAAAAGTCAATGCAAGCAAGTTGGGGGGACACTTGGCGTGGAGATAGGAATGTCCCCCCGAGGATCAGGAGAGCTCCCCGGCGTGCAAAAAAAATGGGCAGGGGGATTGTGTCCCCCTGCCCGGGGCGCCCCTGCCCTTGTGGGGCGGGACGGTCCTTACCGAAAAAAAGCGATTACTTCTTCGCCGGGGGCGCCGGGGCCGGGGCTGCCGGGGCCGGGGCTGCCGGTGCCGGGGCCGCCTTCGCCGGGGCTGCCGGTGCCGGTGCCATTTCCTTCTTCATGGGCTCCGCCTTCGGAGCTTCCTTCTTCGCCGCGGCCTTCTTCGCCGCTACGACCTTGGAGGCAACGCCGTCGGAGTAGGTTGCCGTGACCTTGTCACCCAACTTGAACCCGTCCAGCTTCACCTTCTCGCCGGCCTTCAGCTGCACGGTTTCCTTCTTCCCCTTCACCGAGAAGGTGCCCGCCGCCGCATCCAATGCCTCGATCGTGCCCGTGACGACCTTCGGCTTGGCCTTCTTGGCCGCTTCCTTCTTCATCGGCTCCGCCTTCATCGGGGCTGCCGGTGCCGCCGGGGCTGCCTTCGCAGGCTCCGCCTTCGCCGGGGCTGCCGGTGCCGCCGGGGCTGCCGGTGCCGGGGCTGCCTTCTTCTCCTCGGCGGCAACTGCCATGACCGCAAGCGACAGGGCGAACGCCACCGCTACGAACAACGCGAAAAATTTCTTCATCTTCCTTCCTCCCTACCGAGAGATTATGATACGAGATAAAGAAGAACATCCAAGAAAGGTGCCAACTTTTTTGCATGAATTTCCTTAATAATTACGGAATGTTTCTTCATGTGCCGGCCATAAGCCGGCGGATTCTTTGCCCATATGGGTAACGGATTCCTCAAATGGGCACAAGGGTCAGGACGGGATGATCCCGAACTTCTTCAGGCGATAAACATAGGTTTTGTAGCTCATCCGGAGGAGCTCGGCGCCCCGGGTATTAACCCCCCCGGACAATTCCACGGCCTGACGGAGGAGGCTTTCCTCCATCTTCTCGAAATCGATCCCCCTGGGTGGCAGTTCGTATTGGTGAGACATGGACGGTTCCGTGGGAGAGGGTTCCTTTTCGCCCCTGACTTCGGGAGGAAGTTCCGCGGGCGTGATCATTCCCTCCTCGGCCAGGACCACCGCCCGTTCGATCGCCGAGGAGAGTTCCCGTATGTTCCCGGGCCAGGGATAACACATCATCAGCCGCATCGCGTCCTTCGTGATCTCCCGGACGGGCGGAACCCCCTTCTCGCCGTGCTTGTCCAGGAAATGTTTCGCCAGCGCCGGGATGTCCGAGATCCGCTCCCGCAGGGGCGGCAGGGTCAGCTTCAGGATGTTCAGACGGTAAAACAGGTCGGCTCCGAACCTTCCGCCCTTGACCGCCTCCTCCAGCTCCCGGTTCGTGGCCGCAATGATCCGGACATTGGCCGTGATATTCTCCTTCCCGCCCAATCGGCGGATCTCCCGGTCCTGGAGCACGCGGAGGAGCTTCGCCTGGATTCCCCGCTTTACCTCGGAAATCTCGTCGAGGAAGATCGTCCCCCCTTCGGCTGCTTCGAAGAGGCCGATTTCCCGGCGGTGGGCGCCGGTGAAGGCTCCCCGTTCGTGCCCGAAGAGCTCGCTCTCGATGAGGGCTTCGGGCAGGGATGCGCAGTTGACCGCCAGGAAGGGGGCGTGGGCACGATCGCTCAACGCGTGGATGTTCCGGGCGATCACCTCCTTGCCGGTTCCGCTCTCTCCTCGGAGGAGCACCGTAGCCTCGCTCTTTGCAATCCGCGGCAGGATTCGCTTGATCTCCCGGATTTCGGAAGTATCCCCGATGATGGCGGGAGCCCCCGGGAACAACTTCTCCGAGAGGACGCGGTGCGACTCCCGCAGGCGAAGGTTCTCGATCGCCCGCTCGATGATGATGAGAAGCCTTGCGCGGTCCACCGGCTTCTCGAAATAGTAGTAGGCCCCTTTCTTGATCGCGTCGACGGCGGTCTGGATCGTCCCGTAGGCGCTGGTGAGGAGGATCGGCACGCCCGGATTCCTGGCATGGACCGCATCGATCAGCTCCTCCCCCGTCATCCCCGGCATGACGAGGTCGGTGAGCACGAGGTCGACCGGCTCCCGCTCAAGGGCCCGCAGGGCCTCCGCCCCGCTCCCGGCGAGAAGGGGAGAGTATCCTTCGCTTTTGAGAATCGAGCCCAGGATCTCCCGCTGGTTCCGCTCGTCGTCGACAACGAGGATCGTTCCCTTCACGCTCTCACCCCGCGGGCTCCCCAGGCAGGAGGATGTGGATCCTGGTGCCCTTCCCCGGTTGCGAATCTACCACGATTTTCCCCCCGTGCGCTTCCACGATCTTCCGCGTGAGATCCAGCCCGAGCCCCAGGCCCGACGGCTTCGTGGTGAAGTACGGCTGGAAGATCTTGTCGCGATTTTCCTCGGCGATTCCCGGCCCGGTGTCGCCGATCACGAGCTCGTACCCGCCTTCCTCCCGCGGGCCGGCCGAGAGGTGCAGTTCGCCGCCGTTGGGCATCGCGTCGATCGCGTTTCCCACGATGTTCAGCACGGCGCGCCGGATCATGTCGGGATCCGCCTGGACCGGCGGCCCGATCCGGAAATCGCGCCGGCACCGGATCCGTTGCGTCCGGAGCCGCCCATCCGCCACCCGGAGCACGCTCTCGACGATTTCGGGCAACTGCACCTCCGCCAGCGAAGGCGCCTGGGGACGGCCGTACGTGACGAAGTTGGTGACCAGTTCGTTCAGCCTCTGGATCTCCTCCTTGATCCGCCCGATGATCTGGGCCTTTTCCTTTGCCGCCTCCGGGGTGCCGCTGCCGGACAGCACGCCGAGATGGTCGATCGCCAGCGCGATGAAGTTCAGGGGATTGCGGATCTCGTGGGCGACGCCGGAGGAAAGGCGCCCGAGCTGGATCAGGTACTGGGTCTCGCGCACCTTCTCCTCCAACTCCCGGTTCTGGCGCAGCCTGGCGATCATCTCGTTGAACACCCGCGTGAGCCGCCCCACCTCGTCCTTCCCGTGCACCGGCAGCTCCTGGGACAGGTCGCCGGCCGCCACCTTCTCGGCGGCGTGCGCCAGTTCCTCCACCGGCCGGACGTAATGGGAGGAGATGCTGACCGCCAGCACGAGCCCGAAGGAGAAGATGAGCAGGGTGCTGAAGAACCGGAGATACAGGTTCTTCCGGATGGTCTCCGTAAAGTCCTCGATCCGCATGCGGACGTGGATATACCCCATCGTGTCGCCCCCCACCGTGACGGGGATCACGAGGTCCTTCGACCGCCCTCCCGGCGATTCCTCTCCGAAGGTGGCGTTGATGACGAGCTTCTCCGGGGGAAGCTTGATCCGGGACATCTTGCCGATCTTCCCGGGGTCGGTGCTGTCGATGATTCCCATGTCCTCTCCGACGATGGACACCTCGCGGATCCCCGTCTTTTTCAGGGACTCGACATATCCGCGGAGCCGGTCCTCCTCGGAGGCCGCAGGGGCGGTCAACTGGTCGATGCTCACGCGGATCGCGTTGGAGAGTTCCAGGAAGCTGTCCTCGAGATCGAGTTTCAGGCTTTCCCGGCCGAAGTAATAAGGAATGAAGACCGACCCCATGGAGCACGCCAGAAGGATCAGCATGACCATGGTGAGCTTGAACTGAAGCCCCCGGTCGGCGATCGACAGGCGAGGGAACCGCATGACTTCCTCCAAAAAATCCGGCCCCCGGAGGTGTTCCGCCGGGGGCCATTCAGTGAAGGGAACCCCCCTTCTAACTCTGTGGGGATACTCCTCAACTTTGGGGGGGGACACTCCTCAACGTGGAACTTGAGATAGGAATGTCCCCCTTGGGGACCCGTGCGGGCGAGGCCGGAGACCCCGGTCCCGGGGCGCCCGACAGGGCCTGGCGCACTTCGCCTGCGATCCGCGCCGTCCGCACAAGAACCGTTTCCACTGCGGATGCCGGGTGCCTCTCCGTCTTCACCCCCAGGCGTGAAAGAGTGACCACTTCCACCGACCCGTCCGGCAACATGGCCGCGGTCGACCGCACCGTCTCCTTGCCCGGCGCAACCATTTCGGAGCTCACGGAGCCCTTCCCGTCGTCGCGGATGGCCAGCGTGGAGAGGAGCGCCCCGCCCTTGCGCCGTTCGATGGTTGCGAGGGTCGTGCCGCCTTCCCTGGCGAGCGTCATCGTCACCGTCTCATCCCCCCATGCAACCACCTTCGTCGACGGTCCTTCCGCAATCGGGTTCTCGCCCGACCAGAACTCGATCAGGTTGAAGATGAAGATATCCAGGACACCGGTGAGCGCGTAGGGGATCACGAAGAGCCAGGTCACCGCGCTGCGGAGGTATTTGTCCTCCACCGACTGGTTCGCCTCGTGCAACATCCGCGTCAACTGGAACTTCCCGAAGCAGCCCGATGCCAACCATCCCACCGATACCACAAGCAGGAGCGACACCACCTTCGCAAACCGGTCTCTTCGCATCCTCCTCCCCTTCCTGATGTCCCCCGGGTTTCCCTTCATTGTAAGTGGGGGGGGTCGTCCATTCAACGGGTTAATGAGGAATCCCGCCTTCCTTTCGATTTCGCCGTCCCGTAAGATAGGGACATTCCGCGAAGGAGCAGCGTTTGCCCGTCCATAAAATAAACTTCCTGAAAATCACCATCTTCCTTCTCTTTGCGGGACTCGCGGGCTACGTGCTCTTCCTGACTCCCTTCGGAGGCCTCTTCCTCTCCCCGGAGGGAAGGAAAGAGCTGGTGGCGCGGATCGACCATTTCGTCCGCGCGGCGGGGGCCTTCGGGCCCGCCGTTTTCGTCCTGCTCTATGGGATCGGCGTGCTGGCTCTTCCCGCGACGCCGTTCACGGCGGCCGGGGCGCTGATCTTCGGGAAGTACCTAGGGACGGTGTGCAGCCTCCTCGGGGCCCTGGCCGGGGCGTCCGCCTCTTTCTTGCTGGGCCGCTACTTCCTGCGCGACTTCGCGGAACGATTCCTGAGCGGAAAACTGTCGAATCTGGACCGGAAGGCCGGAGAGCACGGCTTTTCGGTCATCTTCTACCTGCGCATTTTCTGGTTCCCTTTCATCGTCCTCAACTACGGCGCCGGGGCCACGCGGATCCGGTTCCCGGATTACTTCTGGGGGACCTTCCTGGGGATCCTCCCGGCCATCGCAATCGTCTCCTTCTTCTTCGGAAACCTGAGGGAGATCGTGGCCACCTTCCGCGGCCCGGCCGATCTTCTCCAGGCGAACATTCTCGTTCCCGCCATGCTGCTCGTCCTTTCCTTCTTGCTGCCCGGGACCATCCAGCGCATCCGGAAAGGCCGGGGCGCGGCGGAACTCCCGTGATGGGCGAATGACGGTATCCGTGATCATCGCCGCGCTGAACGAGGAGGCATCGCTGCCGGCGGCGATACGGTCCGGCCGCGAAGCCGGTGCGGACGAGGTGATCGTGGTCGACGGGGGCAGCGCCGACCGCACCGTCGAAATCGCGCGCCCGCTGGCGGATATCGTGCTCCGCCATCCACCGGGAAGGGCGGCCCAGATGAACGCGGGGGTTCGCGCCTCCTCGGGGGACATCCTGCTCTTCCTTCATGCGGATACCGTGCTCCCCCCTGGGTCCGTTGCCGCCATTCGGACGGCCGTCCGGCACGGGGAATTTCTCGGGGGGGCGTTTTCCGTGAGATTGTCCGTCTCTCCGTCCGCTTCCGCCTACCTCAGGGCGATTCTCCGGCTGACCGGAAGGATGATCGGCGTCCGCTCGATGCTTTTTCACGCCTACACGGGCGATCAGGGGATCTTCGCGCGGAGGGATGCTTTCGAGGCGATCGGCGGATTCCCGGAGATCCCCCTCATGGAAGACGTGGAATTTTCCCGCCGGCTCACCCGCAGCGGGAAGACCCTCCTGCTTCCCGCCCGGATCACGACTTCGGGCAGACGGTGGGAGGCCTTCGGGCCGGGGCGGACCATCCTGCTGATGTGGGGACTGCGACTGGCCTATTTCCTGGGGATGCCGCCGGAACGCTGTGCGGAAATCTACGGATGGAGCCGGGGCAGGTGACCGCGAACCGGCCGCGCGCACTGAATCGCTGGCTCCGCGTGGCGGGCGGCGTCGCGATGAACCTCTGCTTCGGCGCCGCGTATGCCTGGAGCGTCTTCCTCGGCCCCCTTCAGAAGGAGTTCGGCTGGACGCGTGCCGAGGTGTCGGTCGCCTTCACCCTCTCCATCGCCTGCATCGCGACGGGCGTCCTGATCGGGGGGCGCTGGCAGGACCGGAAAGGCCCGGCGCCCGTCGCTCTGTCCGGCGCGCTCCTTTTTTCGGCGGGGGTCTTCCTCTCGCAGTATACCCATTCCCTCTGGTGGCTGTACGTCTTCTACGGCGTCCTGGTCGGCTTTGCCAGCGGAGTCGGATACACCTGCCCGCTCGCCGTCGGGATGAAGTGGTTTCCCGACAAGAGGGGGCTCGTGACGGGCCTCATGGTGATGGGCTACGGGGCGGGGGGGGCGCTGATCGCTCCGCTGTCGGGGCTTCTCATCCACTGGTACGGGTGGAGGCCGACCTTCGCCATCCTGGGGACGGGGTTTTTCTTTGTCACCGTCGCCGGGTCGTTCTTCCTTCGAAATCCCCCCGAGGGGTGGCGCCCCGGAGGTTGGACAGCCCCTCCCCCGGGGGAGGGCGGGTACCGCACCCTCCACGAGTACGCGCCCCTCGAAATGATGCGCACCGGGACGTTCCTGCGGATGTGGCCCGCCTACGCGCTGGGGACCACGGCGGGGCTGATGGTCATCGGGCACCTTGCCGCCTTCGCCCAGGGGGCCGGGTTCTCCCGCCCGGACGCGGCCATCGCGGTCGGGATCCTGTCCGTCGGGAACGGGTGCGGCCGGATCGGTTCGGGATGGATGTCCGACCACTTCGGACGGACGAGGACGCTCGCCCTCGTCATGGGGGTGACGGCGCTTCTGCTCTTCCTCGAGACGGAAGTCGAAACGCGCCTTTTCCTCTTCGGGTCGGTGTTCCTGATCGGGTATTGCTACGGGTCCCAGCTGGCCGTCTTCCCTTCCGCGACGGCGGACTATTTCGGGGTGCGCAACCTGGGGAACAATTACGGCGTCGTGGTGACCGCCTGGGGAACCGCCGGGATCATCGGGCCGATGGTGGGCGGGAAACTCTTCGACGCTACGGAGAGCTACGCGACGGCTTTCCGCATCGCTGCGCTGCTTGCGCTCCTTGCGGCGATCCTCGTTTCGACGGTAAAACCGCCCAAGCCGCCGAAGCGGACCGAACCAGCCGGCTAAGGGATCCGGTCCGTCTTATTCCCAGGTCAAAAGCAGCGGCGTGAACGGATTCACCAGGTCGGGGTGCCGCGGAAGGATCCTCGCCATGTAGCCGTAGCGCCCGGTGACCCCGCACGGGATTTCCGCGCGGAAGATGTCCCCGCCCCCGTCCCGGCTCTCGTGACGCGCCCGGACGATCGCCCCGTCCCGGATCTCCCCCGACGGGTCGAGCAAACCGTGGCAGATCTCCACGGAAACGTCCTCCGGGGACAGCGATCCCAGATTCGCGCGCACGGCGACTCCGAATGCCGCGCCCACCGGGATCTCCCTCTCCTTCCGGATGTCCTCGATCTGGAGCCACAGCCGGGACCAGTCGGCGGTGACGCGCGCCCGCCAGGACGAAAGCGCCCTGGCCGCCGCGAAACCGTTCTCCTTCAGCCGCGCCCCCGCCCGGTGCGCCGGCAGGTAGCAGTTTTCCACGTATTCCTGGACCATCCGATTGGTGTTGAAGTAGGCGCCCAGTTTCCGCATCGACGACTTCATCATGGAAATCCACTCGCGCGGCAGCCCGGCCTTGTCCCGCTCGTAGAACAGGGGGACGATCTCCTGCTCGAGCAGGTTGAAGAGCGCCTCGCACTCGATGTGGTCCTGCCCTTCCGGGTCGTCATACACCTCGCCGCTTCCGATCGCCCACCCCGTATCGAGCGCGTGGCCCTCGCACCACCAGCCGTCCAGCACGGAGACGTTGAGCGCCCCGTTCGCCGCGGCCTTCATCCCGCTCGTCCCCGAAGCCTCGAGAGGACGTCTGGGGGTGTTGAGCCAGACATCCACGCCCTGCACCATGTACCTTGCCACGTTGATGTCGTAATCCTCGATGAACACCAGCCGCCCCAGGAGGCGGGGGTCCGACGCGAAGTGGATGACCGACTTGATGATCTCCTTGGCGGGATGGTCCTGCGGGTGGGCCTTCCCGGCGAAAAGGATCTGGACCGGGCGCTCCGGGTTGGTCAGCAGCCGGATCAGCCGCTCCGGCTGCCGGAAAAGAAGGCTTGCGCGCTTGTAGGTGGCGAACCGCCGCGAGAAGCCGATGGTGAGGTCCTCGGGCGAGAGCACCTCCTCGGCGGCCCGCTGCGCTGCCGGGCCCGCCCCCTGCCGCTGAAGCTGCCCTTTCAGCCGCTTCCGGACGAAAAAGACGAGCCGATCCCTGCGCGCCTGGTGGATCCGCCAGAGCTCGCCGTCGGGGATGGCGTCCACGCGCTCCCAGACCGAGGGATCGGCCGGCTTCTCGCTGAAGCGGGGGCCCATGTAGCGGAGGAAGAGCTCCCCCACCTCGTGGCTGAGCCAAGTCCGGGTGTGGATCCCGTTGGTGATGCCGCGGATGGGGATCTCGGATTCGGGCAGGTTGGGCCACAGGTCGCGCCACATTTTCCGTGAAGTTTCCGCATGCAGGCGGGACACCCCGTTCGTGAAGGCGGCGATCCGCAACGCCAATACCGTCATTCCGAAGTCGGGGGACCGGCTCGACGCCAATTGCCCCAGGCCGAGGAATTCCTGCCACGGGAGCTTCATCTCCTCCGCCACCGGCTGGAGATACTTCCGGACGAGGTCCGTCGAAAACAATTCGTTTCCCGCCGGGACGGGGGTGTGGGTGGTGAAGACATTGGAAGCGAACACCTGTTCCCGCGCCTCGGGGAACGACAACCCGTGCTCCGCCATCAGTGTACGGATCCGCTCGAGCGCAAGGAACGCCGAGTGGCCTTCGTTCATGTGATAGACCGTCGGGGAAAGCCCCAGCGCCCGCAGCGCCTGCACGCCGCCCATCCCGAGGAGGATCTCCTGGCGGATCCGCATCTCCCGGTCCCCTCCGTAGAGCGTCGAGGTGATCTCCCGCATGCGGGGAGAGTTGCCCTTTACGTTGCTGTCGAGCAGGTACAGGGGCGTCCGGCCGATCTGGACGCGCCAGATCCGCGCATTGACCTTCTCGCCGGCCATCGGCACCTCGATAAAAATCTGCTTCCCGTCCGGCCCGCGCTCCAGGGCGACCGGCATGTTGTACCAGTCGTTGTCGGGGTACAGCTCCTGCTGCCAGCCGTCGAGGTTCAGCCGCTGCCGGAAATATCCCTTCTGATACAGGAGCCCCACCCCGACGAGCGGCAGCCCCAGGTCGGAGGCCGATTTCAGGTGGTCCCCGGAGAGCAGGCCCAGGCCCCCCGAGTAAATGGGAAGCGCCTCGTCGATCCCGAACTCGCAGGAGAAGTATGCCGCGAGGAAATCCTTCTCTCCGCCGTGCGTTTCCCGGAACCAGCCCGGGGTCTGGAGGTAGCGGGTGAAGTTTTCATGCACGTGCCTCAAGTTGGCGACGAAGCTTTCGTCGCGCGCGGCGGCTTCCAGCTCGGCCTGCGTGAGGGAACCGAGCATCAGGATCGGGTTCTGGTAGGACCTCTCCCAGAGCTGCGTATTCAGGCGGATGAACAGCTGCACCGCGTCCCAGTTCCAGGAGAACCACAGGTTCCTCGCCAGATCGACGAGCGGGAGCAGTTCCTGGGGAATGTTCGGGCGGACGTGGAAGTGCCGAACTCGCATAGGGATCGCCTCTTTCCTGTGGAACCGTTACCGCAGGCAGCCTAAGATAGCATAGCAGGGTGCGGGAGATCGCAGCAACCTTTGCGCACCTTCCGCACGTTATTCCTTATACATGTCGAAAATTTCCCGGAACGTGTCGGAGTTCTTCTTGAAAAGACCCAGGATCTCCGGGTCGAAGTGATCGGGCGTGGTCCTGCCGTTGCCCTTGGTGATGATCTTCACGGCCGTTTCATGGTCGATGGGAGGTTTGTAGGGACGTTTACTCCGCAAGGCATCGAACTGGTCGATGATGTTCATGATCCGCCCTTCGATCGGGATCTCCTCCCCCTTCAACCCCAGAGGATACCCTTTCCCATCCCATCTTTCGTGGTGGGACAACGCGAATATCTCTGCGGACTTGAGGAAAGGGCTATCGGATACCTTGAGGATCCTTGCCCCGATGGTGGTGTGCGTCTTCATGATCTCGAATTCCTGCGGGGTCAGTTTGCCCGGCTTGAGAAGAATGGAATCCGGTACGCCGACTTTCCCGATGTCGTGCATGGGGGCGGCGTAAAACATGATACCGGCTTGTTCCGGGGGGACACCCAACTCCTTGGCAATAACCTTGGTGTATTCGCTGACCCGCTTGATATGGGTGTAGGTGTCCTCATCCCGGTACTCCGCGGCAAGCGTCAGCCGGTGTACCGTGTCGAGCAATGCTTCTCGAAGCTGCTTCGTTCTTTCCTCGACTTGCTCTTCCAGGACTTGGCTGTGAGATTCCAGGAAATCCTGGTATTTTTTTGCTTTCAGCAGGTTGTTGACCCGGACCACGAGTTCCGTATTGTCGACGGGCTTGCTTAAGAAATCGTTCGCCCCCGCCTTGAGCGCCGTGATCCTCGAGTCCCTGTCGGCCTGGGCGGTAAACATCACGACGGGGATGCCGCGGGTGCCGTTCCCGTCTTTTAACCTTCGGCATGTCTCCAAGCCGTTCATTTTCGGCATGGAAATGTCCAGAAGAATGAGATCCGGTCGAATCTCTTTCGCTCGTGACAGCCCCTCGAGGCCGTCAGGGGCCGACTCGACTTCGAAACCCTCTTTTGAGAGGAGTCCCCTTAAAACCTCCACCACAACCGGCTCGTCGTCGATTACCAGAATTGTCTCTTTCCGTTGCGTGTCCATGGCTTCCCTCGCGAGCAGTTCTCGATACGTATATCGGATAACATCAATACGTTCTTTAATCCCAACCCTGTCTCCGCGAGCCACAAATGAGCCGTATTCCGCACCCTGACGCGTCGGGTAGTAGCACTTCTTCCAGCAGATGGCCATGAGATTGCGTAAGGTTTATTGCTTATTTTTCCGAAAAGAACCACAAGGACAGGCTGCGGGTAAAATCATGCATGGAAGGGGGTCGGGAACTGGAGAAAGATTCCGGGTTTTTCTCTTTGATTTTAGACAACATCCGGGAAGACATCGTGGTCGTGGATGCGGAAAGTTACGAGATTCTCCACGCCAAC
>MGQW01000001.1 GCA_001798885.1 Deltaproteobacteria bacterium RBG_16_64_85 | reverse complement strand
GTGGGGGCACGTTTGCTGGACGAAGCCGGGGAGCGAGAACCCAACCGATAGAGTTTATAAGGAGGGTTCGAGCTCCGAGGCAAGCGCCGAGCGAGTAGCGAGGAAAAGGCGCCCAAGAGGTCGCCGGCAGCTTGCCGAGGCGGACCGCTCCGGATAGGAGCGGCGTGGCGGATCGCAAGCGAGTCCGCATGAGCCTCGGCGATCACGCCATCGGCCGTTGCGGCCGCCTCGCCCGCTTTTGCCCTCCGCAAGGTCGGGCTCTTCCTCCTGTTCGTCGGCGCGGGCTCGGGGTTCGAGCCCGAATGGCGAGATACGTAATGCCTGGGACGCCCTGAGGGTTCGAACCCCCCTGAGGCGCAGCGACTTCCGTGCGGGCTGCATGTGAACATCGCCGGGTGCGGCGGAGGGAACGCAGCCGATTGCGGCTGCATGGATCAGGAGCGAGCGAGGAAGCCCTTCGCCAGGAGGTAAAGCTCGAACGACTCCTTGCGGGTCGCGGGCGGGCGGATCCGGCGGACCTTTTCGAACTCCGCCTGCAGCTCCTTGAACACCCTGTCGGCTTCCGGCCCCTCGAAGATCTTGGCGAGGAGCGAGCCGCCCTCTTTCAGCGTGTTCCGCGCGAGGGAGAAGACGACCCGCACGAGGTCGGCGGAGCGGGCCTGGTCGGTGAACGCGATCCCCATTGTGTTCGGGGCTGCGTCGGAGACGACGACGTCCGCCTTTCGCCCGAAGAACTCCAGGATCCTTCCGGGCAGGGAGGGGAGGGAGAGATCGTCCTGGAAGAAGCGGAAATTTTCACCGGGCAGCGGTTCCATCGGCAGGATGTCAACGGCGGCGACTTTCCCCTTCTTCCCCACGAGCGGAAGCAGCACCTGGCTCCAGCCCCCGGGGGCTGCGCCCGCGTCGATGACGAAGTCTCCGGGGCGCACCATCCTCCCCGCCTGGACGATCTGTGTGAGCTTGTAGGCAGACCGCGACCGGTACCCTTCCTTCTTGGCCTGCAGGTAATAACGGTCCTTCCGCCGGTACATGTTTCCCATGCTATCGGAACCCCGGCGTGGTTGACAGCGGGAAACCCCCTACGATAGATTCATTCTGCCCATGTTGGGAAAACCGGTCGACATCGACGGCGTTTTCGGCTATCTGCGAGACGATCTGCGCAAGGTGGAACGGGCGCTCGTTTCCAACCTGAAATCCCCCGTTCCCCTCATCCCCGTCGTGGGGAAGCACATCACTCTCTCCGGCGGCAAGCGGTTCCGTCCCGCCGTCCTGCTCCTGTCGGCGGAGGCGTGCGGATACACCGGCCCGCGCCGGACCGTCCTGGCGGTCGTGACCGAGTACATGCACACGGCGACGCTTCTGCACGACGACGTGGTCGACTTGGGAAGCGTGCGCCGCGGGCGGCCGTCCGCCAATATCCTCTTCGGCAATTCCGTGAGCATCCTGGTCGGCGACTTCCTCTTTGCCCGCGCCTCCCAGCTGATGACCGAGGACGGCGACATCGACGTCCTGCGCATCTACGCCCGCACGCTCGTCTCCCTCTCCGAAGGGGAGGTCCTCCAATTGACGAAGTCCGGCGACCCGGGGATCTCGGAGAAGGATTACCTCCGCGTCGTCTTCAACAAGACCGCGTCGCTGATCGCCGCCGCGAGCGAAACGGGCGCGGTGCTGGCCGGGACGGGCGAGACCCTGCGCGGCCGGATGTTCGAATTCGGAAAGTCGGTCGGGATCGCCTTCCAGCTCATGGACGATATCCTGGACTACACCGGAACCGAGAAGGAATTGGGGAAACCCCCGCGCCAGGACCTGAGGGAGGGAAAGGTCACTCTTCCGCTCCTCCATGCGCTCCGGGAGGCAGGTTCCGGGGAACGCGGGGAGGTTGCTGCGCTCCTCGCCCGGAAGAAGCGTTCCGAGCGGGACATCGCGTTCCTCGCGCGGCTTGTCCAACGCCGTGGAGGGATCGAGTACACGGCGAGCACGGCCAGGTCGTACGTGAGCCGGGGGAAGGAGATTCTCTCCGCGCTTCCCGATTCGAAGGCACGCGCCGCCCTCCTGTTGCTTTCGGATTACATCGTTCTGCGATCCCACTGAGATCCCTCCAAGCGAAAAAAGCCGTTCCATTTCCCGGTAAACACGCGTGGAGTTTATGAAAATATGCTTGACATATAAATAGAATATGATTATGCATAATTAATGTATATCTCGAATATTCTGTGTTTAATTTAGACGACATGCGACAAAGAAGGAGGGGAGGATGACGGGAAGACGAAGGCAAGATGGTTTCACCCTGATCGAGGTCGTTGTCGTCGTTGCGGTGATCGCCATCCTGGCGGCGATTCTGACCCCCTTTATCACGAAGTACATCTCGGACGCGCAGACCGCCCGGGCGAAGAACGAGGCGCAGGTGATCGCCGCGGCGGTGACCAACGCCTATAAAGACCTGGGCCGCTGGCCGAACCGGAACACCGCCGTGGCGAATTACGGCGGGCTCTTCACCGGCCCGGCGGCGGGAACTCCCGCCCTCGCCTTCTTCGGAACCGCCACCGGCTGGGCCGCTCCCGGCGCCACCTGGAACCAGCTCGACACCCACCTGGTCAACAACGGGCATACCTACCCCGCGACCGGCGACAACAAGTGGGCCGGCCCGTACTCCGCCCAGCTCCCCGTCGACCCCTGGGGCAGGCCGTACGTGATCAACGCGGCGGACTTCACGGCAGCGGCGACCATCCCCGTGTGGGTCCTCTCCGCGGGGCCGAACGGGATCGTCGAGACCAGCATCAACGCCGCAACGACCGTGACGGGTGGAGACGACGTTGGGGTCCGCATCCGGTAGGGCGGTATTCCGTAGCGGGAGATGACGCAGCCGAGGACCGACGCTCCGCCCAAGGCCCCCACGAAGCGGAAGCTTCTGGGGGAAAGGCTCATCGAGTCCGGGCTGGTCACGCCCGACCAGCTTGACCTCGCGCTTCGGGAGCAGAAGAGGACCGGGGACCGGATCGGGGAAATCCTCGTCAACCTGGGGTTCGTCACCCAGGAGCTGATCTCCTCGGTGCTGGCCTCGGAGGCCGGGGTCACCTTCGTCCATCTGGAAAACTACCTGATCGAGCCCGCCGCGCTCAAGCACGTAAGCGAGACGGCAGCCCGGCGGCACAAGATCATCCCCATCCTGCTCGAGCCCCCGCGCTTGACCATCGCCATGGCGAACGTCTTCGACGTCCTGGCGATCGACGAAGTCCAGCGGGCGACGGGGCTCATCGTGGACGTGGTCTCCGCCACGGAGTCGAGCGTCCTCCAATCGATCGACCGGTATTACGCGGGGGGGATCTCCCTTGAGGAGATCATCCAGAAATCGGTCCGGCAGGTGGAAGCCGGACGCGTCTCGGAGACCGATCTCGCCGCCGGCGCGCCGATCGTCCGGCTGGTCGAGCAGCTCTTCCTCACGGCCGTGCAGGAGGGGGCGACCGACATCCATTTCGAGCCGGAGGAGCGGATCCTCCGGGCGCGCTTCCGGATCGACGGGAAGCTTCGACCCGGCCCTTCTCTCCCGAAAGCGCTGCAGCCCGCGGTGACCGCCCGCATCAAGATCATCTCGGGGATGAACATCGCGGAGACCCGCCTGCCGCAGGACGGCAAGATCAATTTCTTCGTGGGGAAGCGGAAAGTGGACATGCGCGTCTCGACCCTCCCCACCGTCTTCGGCGAGAACATGGTCCTTCGCGTCCTCGACCGGGCGAGGCTGGTGGTCGGGCTCGAATCGCTGGGGTTCGACGAGCAGACCCTGGCCCGTTTCCTTCGGGCGGTCGAGAGCCGGCACGGAATCCTCCTTGTCTGCGGGCCCACCGGATCCGGAAAAACCACGACGCTGTATTCCGCCCTCTCCTACATCAATGCGCTCGACCGCAGCATCATCACCCTCGAAGACCCGGTGGAGTACGAGCTTCCGATCATCCGCCAGTGCCAGATCAACGTGAAGGCGGGCCTGACGTTCTCGTCGGGCCTCCGGGCGATCCTGCGGCACGACCCGGACGTCATCCTCGTGGGCGAGATGCGCGACGCCGAGACGGTGGAGCTGGCGATCCGCTCCGCGCTGACCGGCCACCTCGTGTTCTCCACCCTGCACACGAACGACGCGGCGGGGGCCATCCCGCGGCTCATCAACATGGGGCAGGAGCCGTTCCTCGTGGCCTCGTCGATCCGCGCGGTCGTCGGCCAGGCGCTCCTCCGGACGAACTGCACGCATTGCAAGGTGACCTACACCCCTCCGGCGGAGACGCTCGAGCGCGCGGGCCTGCCCCCCGAGTCGGCCGGCGGGACCTTCATCAAGGGGGAGGGGTGCGAGCGCTGCGGGGGGACCGGCTTCCGCGGGCGGGTGGGCGCCTTCGAGATCATGGAGGTCACTCCAACGATCACCCGCCTCGTGATGGAGCGGGCGAACAGCCAGGACCTGCTCGCCGCGGCGCGCGCGGAGGGGATGACGGTCATGCGGGAAGACGCCGTCGCCAAGGCGATGCGGGGATTGACCACGCTGGAAGAAGCGGTGCGGACGACCTAACAAGGAGAAACGGTGCCGCGGTACGAGTACAACGCGATCGACGATTACGGGAAAAAGGCCCGGGGGACGCTGTTCGCGGCGGACGAGAAGGGACTGCGCACCGCGCTTACGGGGATGGGGCTTCACCTGCTCAACGCCCGTGAACGGTCGCCGGGGGGCGGTCTTCCCCTCTTCCGGAAGGGAATCAAGCGGGCCGACCTCATCCAGTTCACGTTTCACCTGAAGACCCTGATCGCGGCCGGCGTTTCCATCGTCGCCGCCCTGGGCGACCTCGCCGACCAGACCGAGCATCCCGGATTTCGCGACGTGATCCAGGACATCCGCAGAAACCTCCAGTCGGGGGCGGGGCTATCCGACTCCTTCGCGCTCCACCCCGCGATGTTCCCCGAGATCTACGTCAGCATCGTACGCGCCGGCGAGACGACAGGCAACCTCGAGAGCGCCCTCGCGGACCTCGTGCGGTTCCTCACGTGGCAGGAAGAGCTGTCCCGGACGATCAAGCAGGCGACCTACTATCCGATCACCGTGGTGAGCGCCGTCGCGGGGCTGATCTTCGTCCTGTTCGCCTTCGTCTTCCCGCGGTTCATCACGATCTTCAAGGCGGCGCAGGTGGAGCTTCCCCTCCCCACACGGATCGTGATCGCGGTGAGCGAGTTCTTCCGGGACTACGGGCTGTACCTCCTCGCGGGCATCGCCCTGTGCGTCCTCCTGCTTTACCTCTACCGGCGCACCGAGAGGGGGCGGCTCGAGGTGGACGGCTGGAAGCTCCGGATTCCCGTCCTGGGGAAGCTGATCCGCGCCATCGAGATCAGCCAGTTCAGCCACTACCTCGCCTCCCTTTTCCGGTCGGGCGTGGAGATGACCCAATCCCTTTGGGTGGTGGAGAGGCTCATCGGGAACCGGGTCATCGCCTCGGTAATCCGCGACGCGCGCGAGGAGCTCATCGCCGGGGGCGCCCTCTCGGCGGCCCTCCGCAGGTCGGGGGAGTTTCCGCCGATGGTCCTGCGCATGGTCTCCGCCGGGGAGACGAGCGGGAACCTGGACGAGACGCTGGAGAACGTGTCGAACTATTATGACCAGGAGATCCCCCAGGTGGTCAAGAAAACGTTCGCGATCCTCGAGCCGGTCATCATCCTGGTCCTGGCCACGGTCGTCCTGGGGGCCGCCCTCTCCTTTTTCCTGGCCCTCTACAAGATGGTCGGCGTCATGGGAGGAGGGAAGTGAGGCGATGAGGCGGGGGGGGTTCACCCTGATCGAGGTGATCATCGCCATCGCCATCCTCTCGATCCTGGCGTCGATGGCGGTCCCGTACGCGGCCAAGCTGATCGACAAATCGCGGGAGGAGAGCACGCGCAAGGAGATGGAGGAGCTTTACAACACCATCCTGGGGGATCCCAAGGTCCCGACCGGCGGAACCGTGGGGGACATGGGGAGGCTGCCGAACAGCATCACGGAGCTCAACGTGCAGGGGGCACAGCCCCTGGGAAGCACGGGACTGCTGGGAGTGAAGTTCGGGTGGTTCGGGCCGTACGTGAACACCGGGTTCGACCCGCAGGGCTATCTGAACGACGCGTGGGGGACGCCCTACGCATACGGCAACCCCGGGGCGGGCCAGATCCGAAGCGCCGGGCCGGACCGGGTCATGGGAAACGCGGACGACCTGATCTATCCTCCCAACGCCGTGACCTTCACGGGCCGGCTGCTCGTCAACCTTTACGTGTGGGACAACACCGCGGGGCAGTATCGCCAGAACCCGACGCCCGCCCAGGTTACGGGGATGGGAGTGACGTACTTTTACTCCAACAACGGGAACCAGACCAGCGTGTCGATCACGGTCCCGCCCACCGGGGTCGGGCCCCCGTATTCGTTCAACGGCTACCACGCGGGGCTGCACGCGGTGACGGGGACCTGCCAGCTCGTCGGGAGCCCGGCGGCGGCGACCGGGCAGGCGGTGGTGTATGTGCCGGGCAACAACCAGCAGGCGCAGCTGGGCCTGTACCTGAGATGACGCATGACGCTTAGCACAAAGGGAAGGATGCTGGCCGTGGAGATCTCCCCCCGGGTGATCCGGGTGGCGGAGATCGTCCCGAACACCTCCCCCGTGCAGGTTACCCACGCCGCCGGGATGGAGCGGCCTGGCGGGGAGCCGGCCGCCGTGGGGCAGGTCCTGCGGAGATTCCTCGCCGAGCGCGGGATTACGGCAAATCGGGCGCTGGTCAGCTATTCCGGTCCGGTGATCGAGCACCGGATCTATTCGACGCCCCCCGTGGGCAGCGAGTCGCGCGAGGAGCTGCTGCGGGGGAAAGTCGCCCAGGAAATCTCCACGCCGGTCGCGGAACTGCGGGTCTCCGGCGAGGTCGTCGGGAAGGTGATGGAGGGCGGGGTGGAGCGCCACGAGGTGCTCACGGTCTTCACCCCCGAGTTCGAAATCCGGCGCCTTACCTTCCTCCTGATCGAAGCGGGGATTTCTCCGGCGCGGGTGGCCTCCGTGCCGCTGGCGCTCACGGCGCTCCATCCCGAGGACCAGAAAGAGGTCCTCGCGGGATTTCTCCATTCCGAACCGGGACGCGGCATCATCAGCGTCTCGGATGGGGGAAAGCTGCGGTTCGCCCGCGAGTTCACGCTCGAGATGCCGGCCCGCGCCGCGACGGCCCCCGATTTTCTTGACTACAAGACCCTGGACCTGGGCGGAGCGACGCCGGCGCCGGAGGCGTCAGGCCCCTCCGACGAAGAGGCGCTGGCGGAGCGCATGGTGACGGAGCTGACCCGTTCCCTCCTCTACTTCCGGCAGCTGTCCCGGGGAGGAGCCATCTCGCGGCTCTACTGGAGCGGGGAAAAACCCTCTCCCGCGGTGACGCGCCTCATCGGGGAGCGCTTGAAGCTGGAGATCTCGCCGCATCCCGCCGTTGCCGCGGCGGTCTTCGGACCGGAGCTGTCAGGGGACCCGGCGGAGTTCGCCGTCCCCATCGGGCTGGCGGTCGCGGGCCAGGTGCCGGACCAGGTCAACCTCCTGCCGGAAGGGTATCTCCGCCGGAAGAAGCGCCGGGGGATCCTCGCGGCGGTGGTCGTCGTTGCCGCGGCGTTCCTGATCGCGAACATCGGCCTCTACCTAGGGCTGAACAACGCGGCGAATCGCTACCGGGAGGTGCTCGCCGGGGCCGCCGAGGTTTCGCACCGCAGCGTCGGCATGCAGGAAGGGTTTACACGCTGGTTCTCCCTGCGCAAATCGGTGTCGGAGGCCTCCGCCGAGGAGCGGGCCCTGCAGACTTCCTTCACGCGGTGGAAAGCCTTTTTTGCCTCTTTGGGAGCACCGGTCCCGGCGGAGATGGCGTTTACGAGCCTGACGGTCGACCAGACAGGGGCCGTTTATCGCGGAGAGCTTCGGGGGAAGGCCCGCGGGAAAAATGCGGCAGAGGGGCAGGAGAAGGTCAATGGATTTCTTGCCGCGGTCCGCAGGCAGGGGTTGGCCGCCGAGGCGCAGTACGCCCCGGTTGAGGTTCGGCCGCTTCGCGCGGAGGAAGGCGCCGGGTACGAGCAGGAGTTTCTGTTGACGTTCCGCCTGCCGTCGGATGGCAAGGAGACAACCGGTGAAAGAACGCCTTAAGAAAGGAGGGGTGCTTCCCCTCCTCGGTGTGCTGGCGGCCCTCTCCGCCGTCTCCTACTTCCTGGTCTTTGCGCCGAAGATTCGGGAAGTCCAACGGCTCCGGGAGGAGGTTGAGGTCAGGCAGACCGAGATGGGCGCCGTAATCCGGCTCTGGGGGAGGATGGCCCGCACCGGCGGCGAGGAAAGCCGGCACTGGGAAGAGCAGGTGATGGCGTGGCGCGAGAGGGTGCCCGAGACCCCGGAGACGGACGGGCTCATGGCGGAAATCGTCCGGCAGGTGGTCCTCCACAACCTGATGGGGTTCCGGCTGACCATCTCCACGGACGCAAAAGCCGGGAGGAGCGGCACGGTGGAAGGGCCCGGCGCTTTCACGGAGGGTGCGGTGCAGGAGAAGAACAAGTTCGCGGAGGAACTCCGGCTACGCCTCTCCTTCTTCTCCACGTATCGGGACATGGCCGAGTTCGTCGACGGCATGCCGAGGATGAAACGGCTGCTGTCGATACGGTCGGTCGCCGTCAGGGAAAAGGACGGGGAGATGGAGACGACGCTGGAGCTCTCGGCGTTCTACCGGAAGGCGAAATGAAGAAGACGGTGCGGGAATGGATGCAGGACCGGCGGTTGGCGGCTGCGCTGGCGGCGCTGGCCGTGCTCCTTGTCATCTACCGGTTTACTCCCGGGAGCGCCGGGAAGCCCCCGGTAGTCTCCCCTCCCCCTGCACCGGGAACCGGCCAGCCGCAGGGCATCCCCGCGCCGGCCCAGCCCCCGGCCGAGGCCGGAACGCCGGCTCCTCAGGCCCGTCCGGCGGGGGAGATCGCGTGGTCGTGGGGGAGGAACCCGTTCCTTCCCCAGTGGAGGGAGAGGGGCGCCGGTGGGATCGCGGCCGTCGCCGAGAGCCAGGCGGGGGCGGAAGGCCTGTCAGGACTGCGGGGGACGGTGATCTCGGGGAATTCGGGGATCGCCATCTTCGGCACCCGCATTGTGCCGCTCGGAGAAACGATCGGGGAGTGGACGGTGGAACGGGTGGACCCCTACGGCGTCTCGTTGCGCAAGGGGAAGGAGGTCCGCGTGGTGGAGCTTTTCAAGCCCGCGCCTACGGGCGGCAAGGGCAGAGGAGGAGACCGGTGAGAATGCTGCTCGCGCTGCGGGGCAGGCTGCCGTTCGGGATGTTCGTTGTGGCCTGCGTCGGGTTCTGCATGGCGGGATGGGGGTGCGCGAAGCGCGAGGTGGTCCGGAAGGAACCGCCGCCAAAGGTGTCGGCGACGCGGGAGGCTCCTGCCCCTTCACGGGTCGATTCGCTTCGAGGTGCAGGCCGCTCCGGTAAGCCTCTCCCGGATGCGCCCCTGGAGGCGGCGGAGGGGGCGAAACAGTCCCCCGAGGAGTTCCGCAAGGCGGCTCGCCGGTACACCCTGGTGATGGCGGGAGCCGATGCGAGGGAACTGTTCCTCTCCCTGGCGAAGGAGAACGACTTCAACCTCGTCCTCTCCCCGGAAGTCTCCGGCGCGGTGACCATGGACATCAAGGAGGCCACCGCCCCCGAGATCATGGAGGAGGTGTGCGGGCTCCTGGGCTGTCGCGTGGAATTCTCGGGGAAAACGGTCCGCGTCCTTCCCGAGAAGCGCACGACGCGGATCTTCCGGTTGGATTACCTGCTGACGACCCGGGCCGGCTCGGGATCCCTCACCGCCTCCACCTCCACGGGGGGCGGCGGCACGTCCACCACCGGCGGCACCGCCTCGCCCGGCGGGTCCACGGGGGGCGGCGGCGGGGAGAGCGAAAGCCGCAACACGATCAACACGGACGAGAAGTTCGACCTCTGGACGGGGATCCAGGATGAAGTGCAGTCGCTCCTTTCGGGCGGAGACGCCAAAGCGGTGGTGAACCGAGCGGCCGGGACGCTGGCGGTGACCGATTATCCTGCGAACCTCGACCGGGTCGGCGATTACCTGAAGGTGCTCGAGTCACGCATGCGGAACGGCGTGATGATCGAGACGAAAATCCTCGAAGTCACCCTCGACGACGAGACGCAATACGGAATCAACTGGACCGCGCTGCCCGACCTGTCGTCGCTGTCCCTCCGGGGAAACCTCGCGGGCGGCGCCACCGCGATCCAGAGCCTCTCCGCCGGGACCACCTCCTTCCAGATCGGGGTTGCCGGCGGGAAGTTCAACGCGGTCATCGACGCTCTTGCCCAGCAGGGGCAGATCAACGTGCTCTCCGCCCCGAAGGTGTCGACGCTGAATAACCAGAAGGCGATCATCCGGATCGGCAGGCAGGACGTCTTCTTCCGGGCGGTGGTCACGCCCGCGACGACGACCTCTGCGGCCTTCGTGACCTTTACGCCCGACACGATCACGGTGGGGATCATCCTGAGCGTGACGCCGCAGATCGGGCGGGACGGGAAGATCATGCTCGCCATCCATCCCTCCATTACCGAGAAGGTGGGCTCGGCTGCGGCCCCCGACGGGAACACCGCGCCGATCGTCGACGTCCGGGAAACGAACACGATGGTGACCGTCCCGGATGGAGAGACCGTATTCATCGGAGGACTGATGCAGGAGCGGACGCAGGAAATCATAAAGAGCGTACCCCTGTTGGGAGACATCCCGTTCCTGGGCGCCCTTTTCCGGAACACGGACCAGAAGAAGAAAAAGACGGAGCTCGTCATCCTCATTACGCCGAGGATCCTTTCGGAAAGCAACGCGGCGGAATTTGCGAGCGAGGAGGAGAAGAGGCTGTATCGCTCCGATCGGGGATACCACGTGGGAGGAAAGCCATGGATATACGGCACCGAGGGGGAGCTCAAAGGGCTTGCGCCCTGGGACTGACATGTACGAATCCTACTTCGACCTGAAGGAGAAGCCGTTCTCCCTGACCCCCGACCCGGAGTTCCTTTTCCTTTCGGAGAGTCACCAGAAGGCGCTGGACCATCTCCTCTACGGCCTGGAGAGCGGCGAAGGGTTTATCGTGGTCACGGGGGACATCGGCGTCGGGAAGACGACCGTGTGCCGCGCGCTCCTCTCGCGGCTCTCGGACCGCTTCACCACCTCCCTGATCGTGAACCCGCTGCTGACCGAGAAGGAGCTGGTCCGGGCGGTGCTGGAGGACTTCGGCGGGGTGCCGCCGCCGGGCACCAAGAAGGACATCCTGGACGCGCTCAACCGCTTCCTCCTCGCGGAGGCGGAAACGGGAAAGCGCCCCGTCCTGATCGTGGACGAGGCGCAGAACCTGCCCCCGGGGCTTCTGGAGCAGGTCCGTCTTCTCTCCAACCTGGAAACGGAGAAGCGCAAGCTCCTCCAGATCGTCCTGATCGGCCAGAACGAGCTCAAGGAAAAGCTTTCCCTCCCCGCGCTCCGGCAGCTGAACCAGCGGGTCACCGTGCGCTCGGAGATTCGTCCGCTGTCGCAGAAGGAGACTGCACGGTATATCGACCACCGGCTCGGCGTGGCGGGCGGGGGAGGGCGCACCCTCCTCTCCCCGGGGGCCGAGGGAGCGATCTACCGGCGCGCCGTCGGGGTGCCCCGCCTCATCAACATGCTCTGCGACCGGGCGTTCCTTTCCGCCTATCTTCGAGCTTCCGCCAAGGTCGAGCGGGAGGACGTTCGCCGGGCGTCGGAGTCGCTGGCCGCCCCGGGAGGCGCGGCAAGGCGGGTGCTCCGGTGGGTCCCATGGGTGGCCGCGCCGCTCGCCATCCTTTGCGGACTGCTCGCCGCGTACGGGAGGATCTTTTGAGCCTCCTGCAGGACGCGCTTCGCAAGGCGCAGAAGGGGGAGGGAGGCAACGTCCCGTCGATCGGGAGCCCTCTTCCGGACGGGGGCGGCGCAAGGTCCGCCACGCGCCGGCGGCTGTGGGCCGGCGTGGCACTCGCCGCGGTGGTCCTGCTTGGAGCAGGTGCGGTGATTCTCCTTACCCGCTTCCCGCGGGAAGGATCGATAAAGGCATTGCAGCCGTCGCCCCAGGCTTCCGCACCTTCGGCGCAACCGACACCGTTACCCCTCCCCTCCCCGTCCTCGTCCCTGCCGGAACAGAACCTGCCGGCCCAGGAGCGTGCTCCGGCGCCGGCCACGCCCCGCGCCTCGGCGCGGATCTCTCGGGACGCGCCGCAGGTCCGTGCAAGGTCCGCTGCCAAGTCTCGCAGGGATACCGCCCCCTCCGTGCCGGCAGCTACCGCGCAGTCGGAAGACGGCAGGGCTTCGCAGCTCACGCGTTTCAACGAGGGAATCGCCGCCCAGACAGGGGGAGACTGGGAGTCCGCCGCTCGCCTGTTCCAGGAGGTGGTCTCGAAAGATCCTTCGATCGTCGAAGGGTGGAACAACCTCGGGAACGCACTTCTGCGTCTTGGGAAACTCCCCGAAGCGGACCGGGCGTTCCGGAAGGCCCTCTCTCTCGATCCGGACTACCCCGCAGCGTTATTGAACGCCGGCCTCCTGCGCCTGCGGGACGGACGCCTCGCGGAAGCCGCGCCGTTCTTCGCACGCGCCGCCGCGCTCGACCCCCGCAACCCGGCGCCCAGGGTCAATCTGGCCATCTCCCAGGCGAGGCGAGGGGCGATTGCGGAGGCCGAGGAGACTCTTGCGGCCGCCCGGCGAGCCTTCCCTTCGAACGCTGACGTCCTCTACCACCTGGGGACGGTCTACGAACGGGCCGGGAACCGCGACAAGGCGAGGGAAGCCTACGCCTCGTTCCTTGCCGTTTCGAACGGCCGACGGCCAGAGATGGAGCGGCTCGTCCGCGAGCGGCTCCAGGAGTGGGACCGCTGAGGGAACCGCCGGGCTGTTGAGGGAACCGCCGGGCTTGACTGTTCCCGCCGCGCCCGGCAGAATGAAAGCACAAATCGGAAGTTCCCGTCGGGCGCCCAGGATGGGCGTCAAGGGAAGATGGTGAAAATCCATCGCTGCCCCGCAACTGTAACCGGCGACGAAATCCGCGAATAGGCCACCGGGGATGGACCCCCAGGGAAGGCGCGGAGAGTAGGCTCGAACCGGAAGCCAGGAGACCGGCCCGACAGGGATTTTCCCGGAACACCTTTCGCGGGCGAAGGGTCGGGACGGTAAAGCGCGTGACACCTCTTTCCCCCCAACCTTTCTCCTGAGAAGGAGAAGAGGCTGGGGGGTTTTCTTTTGCGTCGGATTCCAGGCACTTTCGCGGTTGTCCTGCTGGCTCACCTGGTCCTCGTCTCCTCTGCGCGTGCCGCCTTCCCCATCGAGATGAAGGACGATCGCGGCGTTGCCGTGAGATTGTCCTCCGCGCCCCGCCGTGTGATCTCCCTTGCCCCAAGTCTTACCGAGATGGTCTTCCTCCTTGGACAAGAGAAGAGGCTCGTCGGTGTCACCCGGTACTGCAATTACCCGCCGCCGGCGAAGGAGCTGCCGAAAGTCGGGGGAATCGCCGACCCGGACATCGAGAGGATCGTTGCGGCTGCACCGGATCTCGTCCTGTGCACGACGGACGGCAACCCCAAGGAGAAGGTTCGGGCCCTCGAGGAGATGGGGATCCCGTGTTTCGCGGTGGCACCGCAGGACCTCTCCGGAATCTACGCGGCCATTGAGCGGATCGGGGCGCTTCTGGGCGTCCCGGACGACGCACGGCGGGAAGCAGACGTCTTGCGGGGCCGCGCGGACCGGGCTGCAAGAAAAGTCGTGAATCCCGTCCCGAGCGTGCTTTTCGCGGTCTCGACCTCGCCGATCATCGCGGCGGGGAAGGGGACCTTCATGGACGAGCTCTTGCGCCTTGCGGGAGGGAAAAACGCCGCCTCGCCGTTTTCCGGGAGGTATCCCAGGTTGACCGCCGAAAACCTGCTGGCGGGAAAGCCCGACATCGTCTTCATTGCGGCCATGGCGGGGGTCGAAAAATTCTCCCGGGAGGTGACCCGCTGGAGGGAGATTCCCGCCTTCCGGGACGGGGAAGTTGTTTCCCTCGACGGCGACCTGGTAACACGGCCAGGGCCCCGGATGGTCACGGCCCTGGAGGAGGTGTCACGGGTTCTCGATGCCTGGCGGAAACGCCATCGCGCCGCGGCGGCAGGAGAGGACCGGGGAAAACGATGAGGCGCGCAGGCTCCGTCATCGCCGCGCTGGGGGCGGCCGCTCTCGCCGCGATCGTCCTGTCGCTGGCCACCGGGCCCGCCGACGTCTCCCCCCGGCAGGTCCTCGACGCCCTGGCGGGCCGGGGCGCCGCGTGGACTCCGGCGGCGGAGACCGCGGAGCGGATCGTCCTTTCGCTCAGGCTCCCGCGGGCGCTGCTGGGGTGCCTCGTGGGCGGGGCGCTCTCCTCCTCCGGGGTGGCGTTCCAGGCGCTGCTCCGCAACCCGCTGGCCGACCCCTACATCCTGGGCGTTTCGGCCGGCGCGGCGGTGGGGGCGCTCTGCGCCGCGCTTCTGTTGCCGGGCGACGCCTTCCTCCCCTTGCCCTTCTGCGCGTTCCTCGGCGCCGTGATCGCCGCCTCCGCCGTGTTCCTGCTGGCCCGGCGCCGCAGCGGGGTGTCGCGCGAGCGGCTCATTCTCATGGGGGTGATCGTGGGCGCGTTCCTGAACGCCCTCATCATGCTCATGGTGGCGCTTGCCCCTCCGGGGAGAATCCCCGGAGCCGTCTACTGGCTGATGGGGGACCTGGGGCTCGGCACCCCGCGGCGTGTCGGCATGCTCCTCCCCTACGTCGCCGGCGGGACGGCGGTCCTGTTCCTCCTTTCCCGCGGCCTCGACCTGATGCTGCTGGGCGACGACGCCGCGTTTCAGGCCGGGCTTCCCGTGGAAAAGGTGAAGGCCGCCACCTACGTCACGGCGTCGCTGCTGGCGGGGTCCGTGGTGGCGGTCTCCGGCCTGATCGGCTTCGTGGGGCTGATCGTCCCGCACGGTGCAAGGGTTCTTGTCGGCTCAGGTCACCGGCGGCTGGTCCCCGCCGCGTTCCTCCTGGGAGGGACGTTCCTGATCCTTGCGGACATCGCTGCGAGGACGGTGAGCCCGTCCGGCGAGCTGCCGGTGGGGGCGGTCACCGCTCTGTCGGGGGCGCCGTTTTTCCTGTACCTTCTGCGCCGCAACGGGGGAAAGGCTTGAGCGCCGCGCTCCTTTCCGCCAGGGAAGTCCGCTTCCGTTACCGGGAACAGGAGGTTCTTGCCGGCGTGGACCTGGAGATGGGGGATGGAGAGGTGGTCATCCTACTGGGGCCCAACGGCGTGGGGAAGAGCACGCTCCTGAAAATCTTTTCGGGGCTTTTGCCTCCCCATTCGGGAGAAGTGTCCCTGCTGGGGCGCCCGCCGACCTCCTACGGCCGCAGGGAGATGGCGCGAATGCTGTCCGTCGTGGGACAGGATCTTCCCGTTGACTTCCCCATGGCCATGGAAGAGTACGTGGCGCTCGGGCGGTTTCCGCACCAGGGGTTCTTCGGCGGGTCAACCGCGGAAGACCGGGAGCAGCTGGAGCGCGCGCTGGCGATGACCGGGCTCATGGAATTGCGCAGGCGTGGCCTGGGGGAGATCTCGGCGGGCGAGCGCCAGAGGGCCGCGGTCGCCCGGGCGATCTGCCAGGGGGCGAAGGTGATGCTGCTGGACGAGCCGACGGCGTTTCTCGACATTTACCACAGGGTTGCCTTCTACGAAGTCGTGACGCGCCTGAAAGAGGAGTGCGGCATCAGCGCCCTGGTCGCCTCGCACGACCTGTCGCTGTGCGCCGAATACGGGGAGCGGATCGTCCTCCTCTCGGCCGGCCGGGTGATGGCGTCGGGGAAGCCGGAGGAGGTTTTGACCCCGGAAAACGTTTGGGAGGCATACGGCGTGGCGGTGACGTGCGACCGCAACCCGGCAACGGGAGCGGTCCGCGTGACTCCGCTGAGGAGTACGACATAGGGCGGAAACCGGGGAAGGCGGTGGGAATCCGTCGCTGCCCCGCATCTGTGACCGGAACGAAACCCGCGGCATCGCCACTGGGGGAGGGAATTTCCCCCCGGGAAGGCGCGGGGAGTAGGAGGCCGGAAGCCAGAAGACCCGGGCCGCTCGATATCCAAAACGCCCCTTTCGAGGGAGAGGAGGGAAAAATGGTCGGAATGAAGTCGGGATGGAGGAAGGGTGTCGGGTCGCTGTGCTTTGTGGCGGGATTGTGGGGGGCCGCATTCGCGCAGGAAGCGACGAAGCTGGAGCCGATCGTGGTCACCGCGACGCGCATCGAGCAAAAGGCGTCGGAGCAGGCGTCGTCGGTAAGCGTGGTGACGCGCGAGGACATCGAGCTGAAAACCCCCGCGGTCGCGGGAGACGTCCTGAGGGGAATTCCCGGCGTGGACGTCCAGCGGAGCGGGAGCCCGGGCAACCGCGAAAACATCAAGATCCGCGGAGGCCTGGCGGCGCACACCCTGGTGATGATCGACGGCTTTCCCGTCAACAGCCCCACGCTCGGCTCGTTCGATATCGGCTCGCTGCCGGTGGACGATTTCGAGCGCGTGGAGGTGGTCCGCGGCGCGCAAAGCGCCCTTTACGGCTCCGGCGCGATGGGGGGAGTGGTGAACTTCATCCCGCGGAAAGGAGAAGAGGGGCGGCAGTACGGGCTGGGGATTGCCGGTGGGAGTTTCAACTCCGTCAGGGGAACCGCGTTCGCGCAGGGGGCCGGTAAGGACGGAAACCTCCACCTGGGGGCCGGAGGATGGCGGAGCGACGGCACCCTCCCCAATGACGACACCTCCCTGGTTTCCCTCCTGGGGACCGGCGAGGCCGCGGTGGGCAGCCGAAACCGGCTGCATGCGATCGTGCTTTCCACGGACCAGGAGAAAGGGATCCCCATCGATTTCGGGACGCCCAGGGATATCAACCACCGGCTGAACCGGCGGAGCTTTATGACCGGTGCGCGGTGGGAGGCGGCCGTCTCGAAGACGGTGACGATCTCGTCGTCCGGCATGGTGTTCGACGAATTTTTCAACGAGAAGGACCCGGGGGACCCGGGAGAGGCCTTCCCCTTCGTGTTCGATGACGTCACCAAGACGCGAAAGATGGATTTCCGCCTCGAGGGGCGTTTCGCCCCCGGCCCCATCTCCACCACGTTCCTCGGGGTGGAGTACGAGAAGGACCGCGCCACCGATGCCTTCCGTTCGGGCTTCGGCGACACCGACCTCGCTTCCTCGACCTTCAACCGTTCGGTCTTCGTCCAGGAGGAGTTACGGCCGTGGAAGCACACGGGCATCAGCCTCGGGGCCCGACTGGACAGGAACTCGGAGGCGGGGACGCAGTTCAACCCGAAAGCGGCGATCTACCGGGAGTTCGGGGCCGGCGGGATGAGGGTACGAGGGACCGTGGGGCGCGGCTTCCGCGTCCCGACGATCTCGGAGAAACAGGACGTCTTCGTGGGGAACCCTGCGCTTTCTCCCGAGGTGGTGGTCTCGTACGAGGCGGGCTCGGACATTGCGTTCGCCGGCAAGCGGGGGAAGCTTTCGGGGACCTGGTTCTACCAGGCGTTCCGCGACCTGATCCAGTTCGACTCCACGGTTCCCGGGCCGCTCGGCTTCGGGCAGCTGCGGAACAAGGGCCGTGCCTTCTCGCGGGGGGTCGAGGCGGAGGCATCGTTCCTCGTCGCGCCGCAGGCGGAAGCGGCGTTTTCGTACACTTACTCGAACACCTGGGACGGGGCCGGCGGAAAACGCATCATCGGAATTCCCAGGCACCGGGCGATGACGACGCTGCTCCTGTCCCCGGCTCCGTCGTTCCAGGCGAGGGCGGACTGGCTCGTCGAGAGCGATCAGGTCGACGTTCCCCTGAACGGCGCCGCCACCCGGCGCCCCGGCTACGCGCGCGTGGACGTCTACTCCAAGTACCGCCGGGAGGTCACCGGCGCCGACGTCCATGAGATTGCGCTCTTCGGCAAGATCCAGAACCTTCTGAACCGGAAATACGAGGAGCGGATCGAGTTCCCCGCCCCGGGGATCAACTTCCTCCTGGGCGCCGAGTTGAAAATCTGACGGGGCGGAGCCCATCGAAAGGGGGTCGAAGCGTCGATGCGGGCAGGGCGGGAAACGGGCGGTGGGGCGGCCGGGATCGGACGGCCGCTCATCGGTTCGGCGGCGGGACATCTTGCGTTTCTGGCATGCTTCCTCATTTGGGGCGGGTCTACGAGCCCGAATCTCCCCGGCGTAGCCCAAGTCGTCCTCATCGATGGGACCACGAACGCTGTTTCCGCGGGAGAAAAAGACCTCACCGCCCCCCCCGCGGACAAACCGCGGAGGCAGGGGATCCGCCCGGCGACGGAGGGCCTCCCGGCCGCGCCCTCGTTGGCGGTGATCCGGGATCCATCTCCGGAAGGTCCGGCGCCGCAATCCCCCGGCGTTGTCATGCGGCCGGGCGGAGAGGCGCCGGTTCCGGCGCCCGCCGGGGCGGCTGGAAGAGCGCACGAGACCTCGCCGCGGGATGCGAAAGATCCCGGAAGCGGGAGGATGCTTGCCGTCCTTCCGTCTGGCGGCACCGCGGGCGGGGGGAGCGGCGGGCGGGAAGGGGCGGAGATCCGCCTCCTGCGGGAGCGGATCGAGTCCCGCATCGCCTACCCGGAGGAGGCGATCCGCCTCGGACAGGAGGGGGAGGTGCTCCTGCGCATCCGCGTCGGCGAAGAGGGAATCCCGAAGGAGATCCGCGTGGCCCGCAGCAGCGGCGCCAGGGCGCTCGACGAGGCCGCCCGCAGCGGCGTCGTCCGCGCCGCTCCGCTCCCGTCCACACCCGGCTGGTTCGAGGTTCCGGTCCGGTTCCACCTCCGGTAGACAGGCTTTGCACCCTCCCCCGAAAGAAGATAGATTATAATTCTGTATAGCCGCTTTCCGGGGGCAAGCGATGGACCGCAGGGTCTTGGAAAAATGCCGTGAGGAACTCCAGCGCCAGACGGACGAGCTTCTGGCCGGTGCGGGCAAGACGGTCTCCGACATGACGACCGTCCTCGATGAAAATTTCCCCGATCCCACGGACCGCGCTCTCCTCGAGTCGAACCGGAACTTCACCCTCCGGATCCGCGACCGGGAGCGCAAGCTCCTGGCGAAGGTCAAGGAGGCGATCAAGCGGATCGAAAACGGGACGTTCGGGATCTGCGAGGGATGCGGGGGAGAAATCGAGGAGAAGCGTCTGATCGCGCGCCCGATGACCACGATGTGCATCGACTGCAAGACCGTGGCCGAAGAGGAAGAACTGAAATAAGCCCTTCCGGTTCCTTCCGCGCCCTCACGGAGGATCTATGACGGAATTGCGAAAGGACCCCATCGTGGGCCGGTGGGTCATCATTTCCACCGAGCGCGCGAAGCGCCCCCAAGAGTTCCCGCAGGAGCAGCCCGTCCGGAAAGAGGGGATGTGCCCCTTGTGTCCGGGAAGCGAGCGGATGACCCCCCCGGAGATCCTGTCTTTCCGCCAGTCCGGCACCGGAAACGAGGCGGGGTGGACGCTGCGGGTGGTCCCCAACAAGTTCCCTGCGCTGCGCATCGAGGGGGACCTGGGCAAAGCCGGCGACGGGATCTACGACCGGATGAACGGGATCGGAGCGCACGAGGTCGTGATTGAGACGGAACGGCACGACATGGACCTGTTCGACCTGTCCGAGAGTCGGTTCGAGGACGTGCTCTGGGCGTACCGGGAGAGGATGCTGGACCTGAAGAAGGACCGGCGCTTCAAGTCGGTCATCATCTTCAAGAACCACGGTGCCGCCGCCGGGGCGTCGCTCACCCACAGCCACTCCCAGCTCATCGCCCTTCCCGTCGCTCCCCAGCTGGTGACCGAGGAGATGACGGGCTGCCGGGAGTACTTCCGCTTTCGCGACCGGTGCCTGTTCTGCGACATCATCGTCCAGGAGATGGAACAGAAGGTCCGCATCGTCGAGGAGAGCGGGGAGTTCCTCGCCTGCGCTCCCTACGCCCCCCGGTTCCCCTTCGAGACATGGATCATCCCGAAGCGCCACCAGTGCGCCTACGAGATGATCGAGCGGGACCAGGCAAAGGCACTGTCCGCCATCTTCCGGCGGACGCTGCGCCGGCTCAACCTGGGCCTCGAGAACCCCCCCTTCAACTTCATCATCCACAGTGCGGCGTTCCAGGAATGGGCAGGGGATTCTTATCACTGGCACATCGAGATCATGCCCAGGTTGACCAAGATGGCGGGGTTCGAGCGGGGATCGGGCTTCTACATCAACCCGACCCCTCCGGAGGAATCGGCCAAGTACCTGCGGGAGTTGCCCGAGTGAGGGAGGCCTAGGCAAGAGCCGTGAAAGTCCTGATCGCATCCTCCGAAATCGTTCCGTTCGCGAAGACCGGCGGGCTGGCGGATGTCACGGGTGCGCTTCCCAAGGCGCTGCGGCGCATCGGCGTCGAGGCCGACTGCGTCCTTCCCCTCTACCGGTCCGTCGACCGCGACCGGTTTCCGATGACCCCGGCGGGGCCGCAGATTCAAGTTCCCCTGGGGAACCGGGAGGAGACGGGGGTCGTCGAGGAGACCGACGCGGGCGATGACGTTCAGGCGTTCCTGGTCCGCAATGACCGGTACTTCGACCGGGAGTTCCTCTACGGCACCAAGGAAGGGGAGTACGTCGACAACTGCGAGCGCTTCACGTTCTTCTGCCGGGCGGTGATGGAGTGGCTGGTGCGCACGGGCCGCAAATACGACGTCCTGCACTGCAACGACTGGCAGACCGCGCTCCTTCCCGCCTATGTCCGGACGCTCTATTCGCAAGAGGAGGCGTTCCGGTCGGCCGCAACCGTGTTTACGATCCACAACCTGGGGTACCAGGGCCTGTTCTGGAACCACGACCTGCCGCTGACGGGACTCGGCTGGGACCTGTTCACCCCGAAGGGGCTGGAATTCTATGGAAAGCTGAACCTGATGAAGGCGGGGCTGGTGTTCGCCGACATCCTGTCCACGGTGAGCCCCACCTACAGCCGCGAGATCCAGACCCCGGAATACGGGCACGGGCTGGAGGGGGTCCTGTACGAGCGCCGGGAGGACCTGTACGGGATCATCAACGGAATCGACGACGACGAATGGAACCCCGCCACGGACCGGTTGATCGCCGCTCCCTTCTCTCTGGAGGATCTCACGGGGAAGAAAGCGTGCCGGGCCGACCTCCTCGCGGAGTTCGGATGGAACGGCCCGGTGGAGGAGCCGGTGATCGGCATGGTCGGCCGCCTCACGCCGCAAAAAGGACTGGATCTTCTCTCGGAGATCGGGGAGTGGCTGGCCCGGCAGCCGGTGCGGGTCGTCATCCTGGGATTCGGCGAACGGTCGTACGAGGAGGCGATGGCGGAACTGGGCAGAAAATACCCGGACCGGATCTCCGTTCGCCTGGCCTATGACAATCGGCTGGCCCACAAGATCGAGGCCGGTGCCGACATCTACCTCATGCCGTCGCGCTATGAGCCGTGCGGCCTGAACCAGATCTACAGCCTCAAGTACGGCACCGTGCCGATCGTCCGGCGCACCGGCGGGCTCGCCGACACGGTGATCGACGCCGATGAGGACTCGCAGCGAGGCACGGGGTTCAATTTCCCGGGGTACGAAGCGGGGGGGCTGAAGGCCGCCGTGTCGCGGGCCCTCGCCGCCTACGCCGACCGCCCTCGGTGGGAAGGGATCGTCCGGAGAGCGATGGAGAAGGACTTCTCCTGGGGCCCCTCGGCGCGGGAGTACGTGGCGCTGTACGAGAAGGCGCTTCGGAAGAGGGGCCGTTAAGGCCAAAGCGACCGTCGCGATGGAAAGCGGTACGGACAAGCGTTTCCCCCTTCTCTCGCGGGTGGTCGAGATTTCCAACTCGAACATCCTGATCGAGAACCGTCTCAAGTATATCTGCGACTTCCTGGCGCTGGAGACCGGCGCGGACAGCGTCTGCATCCACAGGAGGGAACACCGCGGAGAGGACCTGCTCCCCTGGGTCTCCTCCTGCCTGCAGATCGACGAGTGCACGCTCTACCATTTCCGGATCCGGGTCGGGGAAGGAGTCGCCGGGAAGGCCGCCCAGAAACGGGTACCGGTGTTCTACCCGGACGTACAAGCGGACCCGCCCCCGCTGGCGGTTTCCCAGGAGCAGCACGGTTTCACGTCGATCCTTTCCGTCCCTGTCATGGACGACGTGTATCTCTACGGCGTGATGAACGTCTCCACCGTTGCTCAGGCGAACTATTCGGAGGAAACCATCCATCTGCTGCGCGCGGTGGCCACCGAGGTCGCGGGGGCGATCCGCAACAGCCGGCTCTATCACGACGCCCGGAAGCGCGTCTCGGAGCTGATCACACTGAACGAAATAGGGCGGGCGATCACATCGACGTTCCACGTGCGGGACATCCTGGCGTACGTGGCGAAAACCACCTCGCGGCTCCTCCTGGCGGATGGCTGCACGGTGCGCCTGGCGGCGGAGGGGCGCGTCGCCCTCAAAGTGATGATCGACGAAGGATATGCCCGTCCGGGCATGCGCCGCGAGCTGCGGGCGCACGGAAAGCTCCTGGCCGGCCAGATCTTCCGGGAGAAGCGCCCCCTCCTCATCAACGGGCCGGAAGACTCGCCCATGTACCTCGCTCTCTCCCGGCAGGGGATCAGCTCCTTCCTCGGGCTCCCGATCCTCTCCAAGGGGAAGGTGCTCGGCATCATCAACTACTACTCCAGCTCCCCGAACGTCGCCTTCGACATGGAAGTCGTAAGCCTGATGCAGACCGTTTGCAGCCAGCTCGCCAACATGATCGAGAACTCCACGATGTACCGCGAGGCGCAGGCGCTGGCCCAGTCGAACCAGCTCAAGGTGCAGCAGCTCTCCACGCTCTACAACCAGTCGAGTGCGCTGATGTCCACCGTCAAGACCGAACGTCTGCTCCACATCATGTTGCGCTCCCTCACCTCCCCCACGGGGTTGAATTTCAGCCGCGCGATCCTGTTCCTGATCTCTGAAGATGGCCTCGCGCTGATTGCCCGCATGGGGATGGGGCCGCGGGACCGGAAGGACGCGCGGCGGGCCGCCGACCTTCCGCAGGAGGCGCAGGAGAATGGCGAGGCGGCGGCGGAAGGGGAGGAGTTCCGCAAACTATTGTGGAAAGACGTCGAGCGGCTGAGCTTCCCCATCCCGAGATCTGGATGCCTCGTGGCAAAAGCCGTCCTGGAAAAACGGCCGGTCCGCACCGGGACCGGATGCGGCCTCTCTCCCCCGGAGCCGGCCCGGGGGTTCTGCGGGAACCACCCCGACGCCTTCGCCGTCGTGCCGCTCATCTTCAAGGGGGAGGCGCGCGGGGCCATCTACGTGGACAACCAGTTCCGGGAACGGGAGATCACGGACGAGGACATCCAGATCCTCACGATGTTCGCCTCCGAGGCCTGCCTGGCGATGGAGAACGCCTCGCTCTACGAGAGCCTCGAGAATGCGCTGGTGAACCTGCGCGCGACCCAGGACCGGCTGGTGCGCAGCGAAAAGCTGGCGGCGCTCGGGGAGATGGCCGCCAAGATCGCCCACGAGATCAAGAACCCGCTGACGGTCATCGGCGGATTCGCGGCGAGGCTGGCGCGCAAGGGGCAGGGGAAGGAACCCGACGGTGCGACGTCCGGCCGGTACGCCCGCATCATTCTCAAGGAGGTCCAGCGGTTGGAGAGGATCGTCCATCAGACCCTGTACTTCTCCCGGGAAGTAGTGCCCGCGCTGAAGCGCGTGGACCTCAACGACGAGATCCGCGAGGCGCTGGTGTTGTTCCGGGAGGATCTGGAGGAGGCACGGATCCTGACCGACCTGGACCTCTCGGCGGAGACCCCGGACCTCTCCGCCGACCCGGACCAGCTCCGCCAGGTCCTGTGGAACCTGTTCTCCAACGCCATCCAGGCGATGGAAGGCGGCGGGAGGCTCACCGTTGCCACGCGCCCCGCGCAACCGGACGAGGGGGACGGCGTGGTCTTCCTCGTCGGCGACACCGGGGGCGGGATCCCCCACGACGTGGTCCATAATATCTTCAACCCCTTCTTCACGACCAAGGCGAAGGGAACGGGCCTGGGGCTCCCCATCGTCCACGCGATCGTGGAGAAGCACGGTGGGTCGATCCAGCTGGACAACCGGGAGGGGAAAGGGGTAACCTTCTCCGTCTTCCTGCCGCGCGTTCCGAAGGAGGCAGGGGCGGAGGAGCGGATCCTGGAGCAGATGCGCAAAGGCGGAGGCAATGGAAGCGGCGCTAAGAACCATCCGGGATAAGGTGCATGCGGGGCACCGGCTCTCGGAGGAGGACGCCCTCGCCCTCTTCCGAACCCGGGACATCCTCCTTGTGGGGGAGATGGCGGACTTCGCCAACCGGCGGAAGAACGGCGACCGGGTGTATTTCATCGTCAACCGGCACATCAACCCGACGAACATCTGCGTCAACCGGTGCCAGTTCTGCGCGTTCAGCAAGACCCAGGGGGAGCCCCTGGCCTACACGATGACGATGGAGGAGATCCTGCGCAGGGCAGAGGAGGCCAGCCTCCAGAAAGCGACGGAGCTCCACATTGTCGGGGGGCTGCACCCCGACCTGCCGTTCGATTTCTACCTGCTCACGCTGAGGACCCTGAGGGAGCGCTTCCCCGAGATGCACCTCCAGGCCTTCACCGCGGTGGAGATCGACTACTTCTCCCGGATCGCGGGACTGACACTTGACGAAGTCCTCCATCAGTTGAAGGAGGCGGGCCTGGGGAGCCTGCCGGGAGGCGGCGCCGAAATCTTCGATCCCGAGGTCCGGAACCGGATCTGCCCGGAGAAGATCTCCGGGGACCGGTGGCTCGAGGTGATGGAAGCCGTGCACGCCGCGGGGCTGCGCAGCAACGCGACGATGCTGTACGGACACGTGGAGACGCTCGAGTCGCGGGTCGACCACATGCGGCGCCTCAGGGAGCTCCAGGACCGGACCGGCGGGTTCCAGTCGTTCATCCCGCTGGCGTTCCACCCGAAGAACACGCAGATCGCCAAAGGGGACACGACGGGCCTGGAGGACCTCCTGTCGCTCGCGGTCGGGAGGCTCTACCTCGACAACTTCGCGCACATCAAGTCGTTCTGGATCATGGTGGGCCCCAAGCTCGCCCAGGTCTCCCTGCACTTCGGCGTGAACGACATCGACGGGACGGTGGTCGAGGAGAAGATCACGCACGCCGCCGGGGCGCAGGCCGGGCAGGAGATGACCGTCTCCGAGCTGGTGACGATGATCCGGCAGGCGGGAAGGGTGCCGGTCGAGCGCGACACGGTCTACAACGTCGTGCGCGAGTGGCCGCAATGGCAGGCTTGATGGAGGGAAGCGCAGCCCCGGGAACGGGGAGCCGCGGGAGCACAGGGGGCCGATGGGAGGAGATCCTCCGCCGGGCGGATTCGGAGCGCCCGACCGTCGAGGATGCGGCGCTCCTGCTCCGGGAGGCGCCGCTGTTCGCGCTCGGGCGGGCAGCGGACCGCGTGAGGCGGAGCCTGCACCCCGACGGCGCCGTCGCTTACATCGTGGACCGCAATATCAATTACACCAACATCTGCGTGTGCGGCTGCTCCTTCTGCGCCTTCTTCCGCGACCCGTCGGCCCCTGACGCCTATGTGCTCTCCGGAGAGGCGCTCTCGAAGAAAATCGAGGAGACGCTTTCGCTCGGCGGGACGCAAGTTCTGCTCCAGGGAGGCTTGCACCCCGACTGGGGGATCGAGGAGGCGGAACGCCTCGTCCGCGCGGTGAAGCGGTATCCGATCCGGCTCCACGGTTTTTCCCCCCCGGAGGTCTGGCACTTCGCGAATCGGTCGGGGCTGACGATCCGGGAGGTCATCGTCCGGCTGGTCGCCGCGGGGCTCGACTCCATCCCCGGCGGCGGCGCGGAGATCTTGGACGACGAGGTCCGGGCGAAAATCAGTCCGCGAAAGATCGGCTGGGAGCAATGGGCCGCCGTGATGCGCGAGGCGCACCGGCAGGGGCTGCGCACCTCCGCCACGATGATGTTCGGCAGCGTCGAGGCCCCGGAATCGATCGCCAGGCACCTGCTCCGGGTCCGGGACCTCCAGGACCGGACCGGCGGCTTCGCCTCCTTCATCCCCTGGACCTTCCAGCCGGGGAATACGGCTCTGTCGGGCGATCCCGGCTTCGGGGAAAGCGCATTGGCGGGGTTCGGCCACGCCGTGGGATACCTGCGCGTCCTCGCGGTCTCCCGGCTGCTGATCCCGAACATCCGGACCGTCCAGGTGTCGTGGGTGACCATGGGGGCGAAGGTGGCCCAGCTGGGGCTGTTCTTCGGCGCGAACGACTTCGGGAGCACGATGATCGAGGAGAACGTCGTGGCCTCCGCGGGGGTCGCTTTCCGGATGTCGGAGGAGGAAATCGTCGCAACGATCCGGGACGCGGGATTCCAGCCGCTGAAACGGGAGGGGCCGCCATGCTCGACGTGAAGTTCGTCCGTGAAAACGTCCCGGCCGTCGAGGAGGCGCTGCGCCGGCGCGGGTCGACGGCGAACCTCGAAGGGTTTGTCGGGATCGACCGGAAGCGGCGGGCGCTTCTGTCGTCGGTGGAGGCTCTGCGGGCGGAGCGAAACGCGGCCTCCGAGGAGATCGGCCGACTGCGCAGGGAGAAGAAGGACGCCTCCGCCCTCATGGAGAAGATGAAGGAGGTCGCGGCCCGGATCAAGGAAATGGAGGCCGGCCTTCCGGAGCTGGAGCGGCAAATGGAGGAGGTCCTGCTGAACATCCCCAACGTCCCCGATCCGTCGGTTCCCGAGGGAGCGGGGGAAGAGGACAACGCTATCGTCCGGACGTGGGGGACGCCCGCGTCGTTTCCCTTCCCGGTGCGCGATCACGTCGACATCGGCGCCGACCTGGAGATCCTCGATTTCGAGCGGGCGGCGAAGATCGCCGGGGCCCGTTTCTGCCTGAGCTTGGGGGCCGGTGCGCTTCTCGAGAGGGCGCTCATCAACTTCATGCTGGACGTCCACACGCGGGAGCACGGGTACCTGGAGGTGCTGCCTCCCTTCCTGGCCAACTCCGCGTCCTTTTTCGGCACGGGGCAGCTGCCCAAGTTCGAGGAAGATCTCTTCCGGGTGGCGGGGACCGACTACTTCCTCGTCCCGACCGCGGAGGTGCCGGTGACCAACATCGTCCGCGACGAGATCCTGCCGGGAGAGAGGCTCCCGTTGAAAATGACGGCCTACACCCCCTGCTTCCGCGCGGAGGCGGGCTCGTACGGCAAGGACGTGCGAGGGATGATCCGCCAGCACCAGTTCAACAAGGTGGAGCTGGTGGAAGTTTGCCGCCCCGAGGAGTCGTGGGCGGAGCTCGAGTCGCTCACCGCCGACGCGGAGGACATCCTGAAAAGGCTTGGCCTGCCCTACCGGGTCGTGACGCTGCGCACCGCGGACCTGGGTTTCTCCTCCGCCAAGACGTACGATCTCGAAGTGTGGCTGCCGTCGCAGGACCGGTACCGGGAGATCTCCTCCTGCAGCAACTTCACCGACTTCCAGGCGCGGCGCGCGAAGATCCGCTTCCGCGACCCCGCGACGGGGAAGACCCGCCTGGCGCACACTCTGAACGGCTCCGGGCTGGCGGTGGGGCGCTCGGTCGTCGCCATCCTCGAGAACTTCCAGCAGGCGGACGGCACCGTCCTGATCCCCGGGCCGCTGCGCCCCTACATGAACGGCCTGGAGCGGATCACGAGGCGCTGAAGACGCCCCGGCCGGAGTCCCCCTGTTGCCTGGCATCGCACGTCGCTATGCAGGCGAAGGCCATTCTTTACTACGGTGCTCGAGATATAGAAGCGGTTGGGATGGAGTGGAATTGAAGCAGTGATTCCGCTCCCGCCGGTTTCACTTCTCCGCGGAACCGGTTTCGAGCTCGCTGATCCGCTTCCGGATGGCCTCCAACTCCGACGCCAGCGTCTCGGCAATGTTTCTGAGCCCCTGCTTCTCCAGCTCCGGATCGGGCCGCGGATATCCCGGGGCATGCCCGCCGAATCGCATCCAGTCCGGCACGCCGGTGGCGTGGAACCAGTGCCGCCACCCGTGCCCGAATCCCATCCCGAAGCCGCGCCCGGGGACGGGATACGAATTGCCGGGCGTCCAATATCCCGCGCAGGTTCCGGCTGCGCGTCCGGTCCTCGGGCCCATTCCCATGGGCCCCGTTCCGTCTCCTCTTGGCATGACAGCGCCTCCTTCTCGTTCTCCTACGATCTCGTCATTGCGACTCCGCACGCGGGACACTGCTTCTGCATGCAGGGAACTCCCCGTTCATGCGGTTCCTTGCGGCCGCATCGCGGGCACACGCAGAAGCCGCCCGGTCCTGCCGCGGAAGGCCCGCCCATCCGGCCTGCTCCTTGGCCGCCACGACCCCGCCCCTGCCCGCTGCCCGATCCGATTCCGCCACGGTTCCTCCCCTTCATGAAGTCCTCCTTTCCGCCGAAGCCCTGTCTATGTTCGAAGCGGTCTCCGCGCCCGCGACAGCCGGGCATGACGAAGAGATCATCTTGGAGCCTGCCGCTCACCCACGCCTGAATTACCTCTTGCAGGTCGCCGCCCACGAACGGGATGACCCGGATGCCGTTGGCTGCGACCATGGCTTGCAGGGGGCGGGAAATGGCTCCGCAAACGAGCGTGTCGACACCCAGCTCGACCAGGCGAAGCCACTTCCCTGTCCCCGGATCGCCCGGAAGGGACTCCTGGGCTTCGCCGACGACACGCCCCGACTCGACATCCACCAGGAGGATCTCCCGGGAGAAATCGAAGACCGGGGCGATTCGGTGGTTCCAGACCGCAAATGCCGCCTTCATTCCTTGGTGTCCCTTCTCCGGGTCGCCGGATCGAACGGTTTATGATTCGAAAGAGTGCATCGGGCGTGCCACAACCCGCGAGGTCGAAGCCGGATACTGAAACCGTCCGTAAAGAAAGGATCTTTGAGATCGGGAAGGGGGTCGGCGGAAAAGGGCTAAGTCGCTTTCGTGCGACTTCAACCCGTCGGACGGGTCGCAGAAGTGCGACTACGACCGTCGGTCGTTGCGCCGCCTATCCGTCGAAAACGCAGGGATCGCCAGCCGTTTGATCTTGCGGAACAGGGTGCTCTTGTGGATGCCGAGTTCCTTTGCCGCGGCCGTGCGGTTCCCGGCGTTTCGTTCCAGGGCTTTCCGGATGGTGTGCGCTTCCAGAAGCTCCCGGGCCGCTCTCATCCTGGAACCGGAGGTTCGCGCAGAACCGCGCGCCGTCAGTTCCTCCGGCAGATGCCCGAGCCCGATGAAGCCCTCGTCGCACAGAATATAGGAGCGTTCGATCGCGTTCTCCAGTTCGCGGACGTTCCCGGGCCAGTCATGGGCCATGAGCATGGACAGCGCTTCGGATTCGACCCCCTGGACGGATCTCCGTTGCAGCCGGTTGAACCGGACGATGAACTGCTCCACGAGGACGGGAATGTCCTCCTTGCGCAGGCGGAGCGGCGGCAACACCACGCGCACCACGTTTACGCGATAGTAAAGATCTTCGCGGAAAGCGCCCCGGCGCACCTGTTCCGCCAGGTCCTTGTTGGTGGCGACGATAACCCGCACATCGGCGGTTTCGGAGCGAGTGCCCCCCAACGGTTCATAGGACCGCTCCTGGAGCACCCGCAGGAGCCGCACCTGCATCGCCGGGCTCACCTCGCCGATCTCGTCCAGAAAAAGGGTTCCCCCCTTGGCCACGGCAAAACGCCCCGGCTTGTCCCTGGTCGCCCCGGTGAAAGCCCCCGCCTTGTAGCCAAACAGCTCCGATTCCAGGAGCGTATCCGGAAGGGCGCCGCAGTTGACTGCGACGAAGGGGCCCTTGCATCGCGGGCTCAAGGAGTGAATCGTCCGCGCGACCAGTTCCTTGCCGGTCCCCGTTTCGCCGAGGATCAGCACCGTGCTGGGACTGGCGGCGATGGCGGGAAGGACTTCAAACACCTTCTGCATGACGGGGCTGCGGCTGACCAGGTCGCCAACCCGGAGGCGTCCTTCCAGTTCCCGGCGCAACGCCTCGACCTCGCTCAGGTCGCGGAAGGTTTCCGCCCCGCCCACGACATGACCCCCGGCATCCCGAAGCACCGCCGTGGATACGCTGATGGGGATGCGGGTTCCGTCCGCGTCGACGATGAAACCCGACCGGCCGATCACGGGCTTTCCGGTCTTCAGGGTTCGCCGAAGCGCGCATTCGGCCTCGCACATGCTGGAGCGGAACACCTCGGGGCAGAGCCGGCCGATGGCTTCTTCCCTTGATATTCCCGTAATTTCCTCGGCCGCACGATTGAACGAGGTGATCCGCCATCCCAAGTCGACCGTGAAGACGCCGTCGGAGATACTCTCCAGGATGGCATTCGTCGGGGCCGGCCCTTCGGGTTTATTTTCTCTTTTCTTGTTCACGGGCATGACGATTCAACCTGCAATTTTTCCCCGGTGACCGTGACACCGCTCTTTAAAATCCCATTTATGCGCGTATTTCGTTGAAGCATGACCTATTTGAGCATATGCTTATAATTATACCTGCGAGGTGCTGCCATGTCCAGACCACGATGTTGCCGCCGGATAGCCGGGAGACCGGTCGCGTCCGTGTTCCATCCGGCAGGAATTCCGGCCCGCGAGCTGGTCGAGATCGTCCTCACGCTTGATGAGTTCGAAGCGATCCGGCTGGCCGATCTGGAAGGGTTGTACCAGGAACAGGCTGCAGAGCGGATGAGCGTTTCGCGCCCGACCTTCGGCCGTATCCTGGCGGCCGCCCACCGCAAGGTTGCCGAGGCTCTGGCCCACGGCAAGACCCTCAAGATCGAAGGCGGAACCATCCGCGTGGAACGGCTGCGTTCCCCCCGTTGCGAGTGTCCACGGTGCAGTCGAACGGGAGACGTGGGCGGCGCGGAGGGGAAGTCGGCGCCGATGGAAGCGGAAGTCCCCCCATGCCGCCGCATGCGGCGGAGGATGGACTGCAGGAATGTCTGAGTCGAGTCCGCAGCGAACCCTCAACCAAGAAGGAGAAAACGTCATGAACATCTGTATCCCCATCACCCGGGACAACGGCATCCGGAGCCCCGTGAGCCTTCACTTCGGTTCGGCACCGATCTTCATGGTCGTCGACACGGAAAGCGGGAGCTGCCGGGCCATCACGAACCGCAATCTCCACCACGAACACGGCATGTGCCGACCGCTCGCGCAACTCGCGGGCGAGAGGCTGGACGCCATGGTGGTCGGAGGTATCGGGATGGGCGCACTCGGCAAACTGAAAACGGCGAACATCCGCGTCTTTTTTTCGGAGCACCCGACAGTCGAGGAGACGGTGGCCGCTTTCAAGAACGGAACATTACGGGAAGTGACTCCGGCGACAGCCTGCGCGAACCAAGGCAACGGGCCTCACGGACACGCCGCACAATGAAGGCGGTCCCCGTTCCGTGGCAATCGATCAGCGACGCGAGCAATCCGCCGTACACGTAGCCGGGAATCGCCGTATGGAACTCCTCCGGGCGGAAGCGCGTGACGGTCTCATCGCCCCGCCAAAAAGTTTTGATTCGGTAGCCATGCGCGTTCAATCGCCCGCAGCCGTAGCAATGAGCCACATTGTCGGGATAGTAATCCTGAAAGACCTTTTCGGTCATGATTCCTCCTGGAATGGGTCGGCTGTCGATGCAGGCGTTCCGGGAGATCACGACGGAAACCTGAAACCAGACACGTTTCACAATTGGAACGCCATTTGGAGAATATCTGCAGGTTCAATCCGAGGTTCGCCAATAATTTCGTTGAAATTTAAGTAGTTCAACATAGTATTTCAATAATGGGAGCATTGTTGTTTCATGCAAATGCGTGTGATAGGATTTAGCTGACGATGAATCCGGTCCAGGATAAGCAGTTTCTCGAAACGATACTAAGCTCGATCGCAGACGGTGTCTTCACGGTCGACCAGGAATGGCGCATCACGTCCTTCAACCGCGCGGCCGAGCGCATCACGGGCGTCCCTGCCTCCGAGGCGATCGGGAAGCGGT